>CAIYXG010000100.1 GCA_903930035.1 uncultured Actinomycetes bacterium
CTTGTTCATTGCCTTTCAGGTTTTAATATTAACGAACTACTTTCGGGTCCACCTTCACCCCGGGGCTCATGGTAGAAGCGACGCTGGTCTACGAGCTCTGCCGCTGGCGCAACCGGACGGGCGAGGTGATCCCGGAGTCGGTGCTGACCAAGGCGCCGTCGGCCGAGCTCCGGCCCGACCAGCGGGACGACCAGAGCCTGCCGCCCTACGAGGTGCTGGACCCGGTGATCGCCGGGTACGTCGACGGTGACCGGTCCGTCGACGACCTGGTGGCGGCGGGGGTCGACCCCGCCGTGGTCGAGCGGATCGTGCGGCTCATCGACGTCGCCGAGTTCAAGCGCCGGCAGTCCCCGCTCGGCGTGCGGATCTCGGAGAAGGCGTTCGGTCGGGACCGGCGCGTGCCGATCACCAACCGCTACCGGCCGCACGTCGGCGACCGGGACGCGTCGCTACGGGGTCCCGACGACCGCTGAGCACGCGGCGGCCAGCGACGCGACCTGCGCCGGGCTGAGCAGCCCCAGGAAGTGGGTGCGCACCGCCCGGGCGTGGACCGGCCGGGCCTCGGCCACCTTCGACAGTCCCTTGACGGTGATGCCGGCCAGGATGCCGCGGCCGTCCTGGGTGGACTTGGACCGGGTGACCCAGCCCTTGCGGACCATTGCGTCGAACCGCCGGGTCAGGCCGCTGGGCGACAACCGGGTCAGCGCCGCCAGCTCGTTCATCCGGAGCTGGTGGTCGGGCGCCGCAGCCAGGTGGTCGAGCACCTCGAACTCGCCGAGCGACAGGCCCGCCTGCGCCTCGAGGTCGTCGTCGATCTTCTCCAGCACCGTGTCGTGGGCCAGCAGGAACCCGCGCCAGGCGGCGTCGTCGGCTGCGGAGAGGGGGGTCGAGCGCGGCATGACGCTCAGGAGGCTAGCGATCCCCGGACGGACGTGACGAGCCGACGGCCACCGTATGCTGCGGTCCGCATGACGAACGGTGGAAGCGCCCGTGGCGGCAGCGTCGACGGCCTGTGGGGGCTCGCCCACCGGCTCGGCGGCCTGCGCGGCGTGGAGCAGCAGCTGTTCGTCGTCAGCGGGGGGTGGGTCCCCTCCACCCCTGAGCCCGAGGTCCGGGTCGAGTGGGCCGTGCAGTCCCAGCACCACGGCTGGCACGCCGAGGTCCTCCGTGACCGGCTGCCCGAGCTGCGCGACCTCGACGTCGACACGCTGAGCGCGCCGCCGACCGCCTGGGCAGCGACGCTGCAGGCCGTGGCCGGGCTCACGTCGACGCCCGACCGGCTCGCGGCGTGGTGCGGGCTCGTGGTCCCGGCCCTCGTCGCCGAGTACGAGGCGCTCCAGGCCGACCTGGACGAGGTGGCGACGCCGGGGCTCGGCCGCTGGGTGGACCACCTGCTGCTCGACGAGCGCGCCGACCTGGCCCGGAGCCAGGCGCTGCTCGCAGCGCACCCCGGCGGCGAGGCTGCCCTCGCAGCCCTCCCGCGCCCCACTTCCTGAGTGGCGCCTGCCGCACCCCCTCAAGTCCTGCGGCGCAAACTGCCGATGGGCCGGTGCGCGTCGCGGGCTGTCCGCGGCGGGCCGCACGGTCCTGCCCACGGCGGGCGGGTACCGCACGGTGACGCGCAGACGGACGAGGACCGACGTGGCATCCAGACGAACAGAGCGGGACGACGAGGACCTGGTGCGGATGTACCTGTCCGACATCGGGCAGTACGAGCTTCTGACCAAGGACGACGAGGCGCGCCTGGCGCAGGCCATCGAGGCGGGGGTGGCGGCCCGCACCGAGCTGGCCGAGGGCGCACCTACCCCGGCCCGCAAGCGTGAGCTGCGGAAGCTGGTGCGGGAGGGCGAGGACGCCGAGCGCACGTTCGTGCAGGCGAACCTGCGTCTGGTGGTGTCGATCGCGAAGAAGTACCAGGCGTCGGGCCTGCCGCTGCTGGACCTGGTCCAGGAGGGCAACCTGGGCCTGATGCACGCGGTCGAGAAGTTCGACTGGCGCAAGGGCTTCAAGTTCTCGACGTACGCGACGTGGTGGATCCGCCAGGCGATCACGCGCGGCATCGCGAACACGGGCCGGACGATCCGTCTGCCGGTCCACGCCGGTGACACGGTGGCGCGGATCCAGAAGGCGCGGTCGCGCCTGGAGCTGGAGCTGGGCCGTCCGGCGACCCTTGCCGAGCTGGCCGCCGACGTGGAGATGGAGCCGGAGAAGGTCACCGAGGCGCTGCGGTTCGCGAGCGACACGCTGTCGCTGTCGGAGCCGCTCCGGGAGGACGGCGACGCCGAGCTGGGGGACCTGATCGAGGACCCGTCGGCAGAGTCCCCGTTCGAGGCGGCGTCGGTGGCGCTGCTCCCCGAGCAGGTGGCCCGGCTGCTCGCCCCGCTCGACGACCGTGAGCGCGAGGTCCTGCGGCTGCGGTTCGGGCTGGACCGCGGCGAGGCCCGGACCCTCGAGGACGTCGGCGACGAGTTCCGGCTGACCCGTGAGCGGATCCGCCAGATCGAGGCCCGCGCCATGTCGAAGCTGCGGCACCCGTCGACCGACACCGGCGCCCGCGACCTGCTCCGGGTCTGACGCCGTCGCCGCCCGCGGTCCTGGCCGCCGGTGTCAACGGGGACCCCGCCCCGGTGACCGCACCACCGGCGGGCGGTAGGTTCCCCCTGCTTCCTCCTCGCCGACCGCCGGCCGTCGCCGCGGTCCGCCCACGGCCGTCGCGTCTGCCCGGCCGGGCAAGGAGCTGGAGTGCTGACCGTCCTGTGGAGCCCCAAGGGTGGGGTGGGGGTGAGTGTCGTGGCGGCGGCCCTCGCCGTGGCCGCGACCGACCGCCGGTCGCCGGAGGACACCGCCGGTCCTCCCGGCACGGTCGACCCGTCCGGTGAGGTCCCACCTGCGGCCGAGGTGCTGCTCGTCGACCCGTGCGGCGACCAGCCGTCGGTCCTCGGGACCGCCCGACCGGCCGGGCCGGGGCTCCGCGACTGGGCCGCCGTCGGGGAGCGCGACCCGGCCGCGCTGCTGCGGCTGACGGTGCCGGTGGTCGACGGGCTGCGGCTGCTGCCCGCGGGCGACGGCCCCCCGATGTCGCCGACGTCGGTCGACGCGCTGGCCGACGCGCTCGGCGCCATGGACCGCGACGTCGTCGTCGACGCCGGCGTGGTCCGCCGCTGCGGCGCGGTGGACCCGCTCGTCGGTCTGGTCGCGGCGGCCGACCGCTCGCTCATGGTCGTACGCCCCTGCTACTTGGCGCTGCGTGCCGGCGTGGCGTCGCTCGAGCGGCCCGACGGCGTGGTCGTGGTCGAGGAGCCCGGTCGGGCGCTGGTCAGCAGGGACGTCGCCGACGTGCTGGCGGCGCCCGTCATGGCCACGGTCCCCCTGGACCCTACGGTGGCCCGCGCGGTCGACGCCGGCGTGCTGGCGCGACGGCTGCCGCGGGTGCTGTCGCACGCGCTCCGGGACCTTCGGTGACCAGTCGGGTCCCGCCCGACGTGCTCGCGCAGGTACGGCAGCAGTTCGTGCAGGGCCGTGCGGGCCGCCACCCGGACACGGCACGCCCCGCGCAGGTGCTGGCCGAGCTGCTCCGCCGGGCAGCGCCGCTGCTGCCGGCGACGACCGTCGAGGAGGCCGCCCGCGACCTCGCGGTCGAGCTGGTCGGCCTGGGCCCCGTCGAGCAGCTGCTGTCCGACCCGCAGGTGACCGACGTGCTGGTGAACGGCCCGGGGACGGTCTGGGTCGAGCGCGCCGGCCGCCTCGAGCCGACCGACGTGGTCCTGGACCGGGCCGCCATCGACCGGTACGTCGAGCGGCTCGTCGGCCCGCTGGGGCTCCAGGCCGACCGGTCCCACCCCGTCGTCGACGCGCGGCTGCCCGACGGCACCCGCGTCGCCGTCGTGCTGCCGCCCCTGGCCGTCGACGGACCGCTGCTGGCCGTGCGGCGCCACGCCGTCCGGACGCTCCCGGTCCGCAGCTTCTGCGACGGTCCCACGGAGCAGCTGCTCCGCGAGTGCGTCCGGTCCGGGGCCAATGTCGTCGTCTACGGACCCACGGGGTCGGGCAAGACCACCCTGCTCAACGCCCTGGTGGCGGGCCTGCCGCCGGGGGAGCGGATCGTCACGGTCGAGGACGTCGCCGAGCTCCGCCTGCCCGGCGACCACGTGGTCCGGCTCGAGGCGCGGCCGGGCACGGCCGACGGCGCCGGCGCGGTGGAGGTGCGGGACCTGGTGCGCGCCGCGCTGCGCCTCCGGCCCGACCGGCTGGTCGTGGGGGAGGTGCGCGGGGCCGAGGCGCTCGACATGGTGTGGGCGTTGTCCACCGGCCACCGCGGGTCGTTGTCCACCTGTCACGCGGGCTCGGCCGGCGAGGCGCTGGCCCGCCTGGAGACCATGTGCTGCGCAGCGCCGGAGCAGCTGCCCCTGGCCGCCGTGCGGGCCCAGGTCCGGAACGCCGTCGACGTCCTGGTCGGCCTCGGTCGTGACCCGTCCGGGGCGCGGAGGGTGGTCGGCGTCCACCGCGTGGAGGGCGACGGCCCTCCTGCCGACCTCCGGGGAGCTGCTCGTGCGGCCGCATGAGCGGGCGGCGCTCGAGGCCGACCTGCCGCTGGTCGCGGCGCAGGTGGGCCGGGACCTGCGGGGCGGCTCGTCGCTGGTCGACGCCCTCGACCGGGCCGGCGCAGCCGCCGACGGACCGCTCCGGCGGGACCTCGAGCGGGTGGTCTCCGCCACACGCCGGGGTGTCCCGCTCGTGACCGTGCTCGACGGGTGGCGCCGCGCGCGTGCGTCCGAGCCGGTGGACCTGTTCGTCGTCGCGTGCCGGTTCGTCCACCGCCACGGCGGGGCGGCGGCCACTGCGCTCGACGGCGTGGCGACCGCACTCTCCGACCGGCGGGAGGTGGCCGACGAGCTGCACGCGCTCACGGCGCAGGCCCGCCTCTCTGCCGGCGTGCTCGCCGCACTGCCGCTCGTCGGCACCGTGGGGTTCTCCCTGCTCGACCCCGGGGTGGCCCGGGTGCTGCTCCTGACACCGGCGGGGTGGTGCTGCCTCCTGGTCGGTGGCCTGCTCGAGGCGGCCGGCGTGGTCGTGGTCCGCCGGCTGGTCGCGACGGTGGCCCCGTGAACGTCGGGCTGGCCGTGCTCGCGGCGTGGTCGGTGTGGCTGCTGCTCGACCGCCGGCTGCCGCCGGCGCCGGTGCAGGACCTGCTCGGGCCGTCGACCGGCCGGACGTCCGGCCTGACCGGCCTACCGTGTGCGACGACCGGGGTGCCCACCGACGCCGCGCAGGTCCGGCGGGCCGGGCCGTCGCGGCGCCGCCGGTCGTCCCGGGTGCGACGTCCCGGTCCTCCGCCCCGGGACCTGGCCGCTGCGGTCGACCTGCTGGCCGTCGCCGTCACTGCCGGCTACTCGCTGCACGGCGCCGTCCGCGTGGCCGGGGCCGAGGGGTCCGGACCGACCGCCAGGGCACTCGCCGACGTCGCCGGCGCCTTCGACCGCGGCGTGCCGCTGGCGGACGGGCTGGCCCGGCTCCCTGCGGCGCTGGGACCTGCTGCCGGACCCCTCAGCACCACGCTCTCGGTCGCCGCCTCCTCGGGGACCCCGCTGGGCCCCGCGCTGGCGCGCCTGGCCGACGCCGAACGGCGCCGGACGCGCCGCGCGGCCGAGGCCCGGGCCCGCCGCCTGCCCGTCCTGCTGCTCGGTCCGCTCGTCGGTCTGGTCCTGCCGGCCTTCGTGGTGCTGACGCTGGTGCCGGCGGCCCTCGCCTCCATCGGTGGCACCCCGGACCCGGCCGTACCGCTTCCCCCGTCCACCGGCCCGGCCGTCGTCGAGCGGGGCCCCTGAGCCACAAGGCCACCCATGTCCACCTCCATCCCGTCGTCCCTGCTCGCCGCGCTGTGGCGGGCGCTCCGCCTCCTGCCCGACCTGCCGCGCCGGCTCGTGGTCCTGGCCGCCGCCCCGGCCGCAACCACCTGGCGGAGGCGGTCCGAGTCCGGCCAGGGCACCGTCGAGTACGCCCTCGTCCTGCTGGGCGCCGCCGCGGTGGCGCTCCTGCTGGTGGCGTGGGTGGCGCGGACCGACCTGGTCGGCCGGCTGTTCGACACCGTCGTGGGCAAGATCCTGGGCCGGGCGTGAGCGGCCGCCCCGAGCACGGCCAGGCCACCGTCGAGCTGGCGCTGTCGCTGCCCGTGGTGCTGCTGGCGCTGGCGCTGGTCGTGCAGGTGGCCCTGGTCGCCCGGGACCGGGTGGCGGTCGTCCACGCCACCCGGGCGGCCGCCCGCGCCGCCGTGGTCGAGCCGACCGTGGGCTCCGCGTCGCGGGCTGCCCGCGCCGCCGGTGGTGCGCTGGCTGCCGCACGCGTCCGCCTGGACGGCGACGCGTCGCCCGGCGGCCTGCTGGGCGTGACCGTCACCGCACGGCCCACGGCCGTCCCGCTCGTCGGGTACGTCGTGGCCGGCGTGCAGCTGCAGGAGCGGCTGGTGGTGCTGGTCGAAGGACCGCCCGAGTGACGGACTGCCCGAGCGACGGACCGTCCGAGCGGCTACCGGAGCGTGGCCGCCAGCAGCGCCGTGGCGGCGCCCTTCTCGAGCGGCTCGTTCCCGTTCCCGCACTTCGGGGACTGCACGCAGCTGGGGCAGCCGTGGTCGCAGGGGCAGGTGACCAGCACCTCGAGCGTCGCCGCCAGGTGCCGCTCGGCCGCGCCGAACGCCAGCTCGGCGATGCCGGCGCCGCCGGGGTAGCCGTCGTGGATGAACACGGTGGCCGCCCCGGTGTCGGGCGTCCACGCGATCGACACCCCTCCGACGTCCCAGCGGTCGCAGATCGTGAACAGCGGCAGGATGCCGATGGCCGCGTGCTCGGCGGCGTGCAGCGCGCCGGGCAGGAGCTGGGCCGAGACGCCGGCCTCGTCGAGCAGGTCCTGGTCGAAGGTCCACCACACCGCCGTCGTCCGGAGCTGGGCGGCGGGCAGCTCCAGGTCGTGGCGCGACAGCACCCGGTGGCCGGCCAGCGAGAGCTCGCGGTAGCCGGTGACCTGGGTCGTGACCTCCACCCGGCCCAGGTGGAGCACGGCCCGGCCCACCGGCCGCTGGTCGTCCGTCCCGAGGACCGAGATGTCGATGCTCGACATCGCCTGGGTGTAGGTGTCGCCGTCGGCCGGCTCGACCCTGGCCACCCGCGCCACGGGCTGCAGCTCGGTGACCCGCCACGCCCGGCCCTGGTGCAGGTAGACGGCGTCGGGGTGCAGCACCTCGTGCAGCCGTGCCTCGTCGACCGTGCCGATGGTGCGGTGCGCCGGGTCCACCACCCGGAACTCGCCGCGCGACGCCGAGCGCAGACCGACCGCCGAGGCGGGCGAGCCTCGCCCGGTCCAGACCACCTCTGGCCCGTCCGTCCCGGCACGCAGCGTGCAGCGGTCGGTCTGCACCAGCTCGGCGATGCCCTCGTCGAGGACGTCGGGCCACCACCGTTCGTCGTCGTGGCGGAGGGGCACCTCGGCCGAGGCGCACCCCAGGTGCGGCACCACCACGTACGGGTTGGCGTTGTTGACCACCGCCGGCTCGGGTGCCCGGCCGAACAGCTCGTCGGGATGGCGGACCATGAAGCGGTCGAGCTGGTCGTCGCCCGCGACCAGCACGGCCAGCGAGTGCTGCTGCTCGCGGCCGGCCCGCCCCAGCTGCTGCCAGAACGACGCCACCGTCCCGGGGAACCCGCACAGCACCACGGCGTCGAGCCCACCGATGTCCACCCCCAGCTCGAGCGCCGAGGTGGCCACGACGGCGCGCAGCCGACCGTCGAACAGCTCGGCCTCGATCTGCCGCCGCTCCTCGGGCAGGTAGCCCGACCGGTAGGAACGGACCGTGTCCTCCAGGTCCGGCCCCAGGTGCGACCGGAGGTCGTTGGCGACCAGCTCGGTCGAGCGGCGCGAACGGCAGAAGACCAGGGTCCGGAGCCCGGCGAGCGCCAGGTCGGCGGCGAGGCGCCCGGCCGCCGCCGGTGCCGAGGTCGACGTGCCCACCGGCGCCTCGGCCGGGTCCCACAGCACCACCGACCGGCGGCCGGCTGGCGACCCGTCCTGGTCCACCGCCGTCACCGGCTGCCCGCAGAGCGCGTGGGCCAGGCCGGCGGGGTCCCCGATGGTGGCCGAGGTCATGACGAACCGCAGGTCCGGGCCCCCGTGGTGGTGGACTAGCCGCTGCAGCCGGCGGAGGACCTGGGCGGTGTGGGTGCCGAACACGCCCCGCAGCACGTGGAGCTCGTCGACCACCACCAGCTCCAGCCGCCGCAGGAACGCCTCCCACCGCCGGTGCTGGGGGAGGATCCCGTGGTGGAGCATGTCCGGGTTGGTCAGCACCACGTTGGCGTGGCGCCGCACGACGGCCCGCTCGTCCACCGAGCAGTCGCCGTCGTACGTCCCCGCCGTGACCCACGGCATCCGCCACGACGTGAAGGTCGTGAGCTGGTCCTGGGCCAGGGCCTTGGTGGGGAAGAGCCACAGCGCGGTACCGCCCCGGGAGGTCACCTCTGCGGTCGGCAGCTGGTACGCGAGCGACTTGCCCGAGGCCGTCCCGGTGGCCACGACCACGGAGCGGCCGCTGCGCACCAGGTCGACGGCCTCGGCCTGGTGCGACCACAGCCCCTCGTGCGGCAGGTGGGCGGCCACCTGCTCGGGCAGCGCCGCAGCGAGCGTGCCGGGCCGCGCCGCCCGCGCCGCCCGCTCGTGGGTGTGGACGCGGCGAGGGTCGTCGGCCCAGCGGGCCAGCACGTCGTCGACCGTCAGCTCCTCGTCGGGCTCCACCTGGCCAACGCTACGGGTCCCGGTCGGCCCGGTCCCGGTCGGCCGGGCGGCGTCGGACCGGTGCGTCCCGCGTAGGGTTGCCCCGTGCTCTTCGACGTCCGCACCGTCGACCACGGCGGCTGGTCCCTGGCCACCGTCGTCGGCGACCTCGACCTGGGGACGCTCCCGGCGCTGCGGACCGCGCTCGACCAGCTCGACGGCCCGCGGGTCGGCCTGGACCTCACCGACGCCGCCTTCCTCGACACGGTCGTGCTCGGTGCGGTGCTCGGCGCCCGCGTCCGGGCGCGCCGCCGCGGCGGCGAGTTCGTGCTGGTGTGCCCGCCGGGCGGACCGCGGGACCTGCTGGCCGAGGCCGGGGTCGACACCGTGCTGACCGTGGTGGCGTCGCCCGCCGAGCTGGGGGCGCCGTCGTGAGCACGCAGGTCGTCCGGCCCGACCCCCGCGGCGGCCGCGTGGGCAAGGCACTGTCCGAGTTCCTCCGTCTGGAGGCGGCCGGCGGCATCGTGCTGCTCGTCGCCACGGTCGTCGCCCTGGTCCTGGCCAACTCCGGCGCGGCCGAGGCCACGCACGACTTCTGGATGACCGAGGTCGGGATCCGGCTCGGCTCGTTCTCGTTCGTCCGGCCGCTGGAGTTCTGGGTCAACGACGGGCTCATGACCATCTTCTTCTTCGTGGTGGGCATGGAGATCAAGCAGGAGCTCGTGGTCGGGGAGCTCCGTGAGCCCCGCAAGGCCGCGCTCCCGGTGGTCGCTGCCGTCGGCGGCATGGTCGTCCCGGCGCTGTGCTTCCTGGCGGTGACGGCGGGCGGCCCCGGCGCCCGGGGCTGGGGCATCCCGATGGCCACCGACATCGCCTTCGCCGTCGGGGTGCTGGCGCTGCTCAGCAAGCGGGTGCCGTCGCCGCTGCGCCTCTTCCTGCTCACGCTGGCGATCGTCGACGACGTCGGCGGCATCATCGTGATCGCCGTCGTCTACAGCTCGGGCGTCAAGCTCGGCTACCTCGCGCTGGCCGCGGCCGGGATCGTGGTGGTGGCGGTGCTCAAGCGCCTCGACGTCCCGTGGATCAGCGTCTACGTCGTGGTCGGTGTGGGCGTCTGGTACTGCACCTACAAGGCCGGCATCCACCCGACCATCGCCGGTGCCGTCATGGGCCTGCTCGCCCCGGCGGTCCCCCTCAAGGGGCACGTGCAGGTCCCCCAGTTCACCCCGGGCCGTGCCACCGTCGACCGCCGGATCTCCGAGTCGCTCGCCGCCTCACGGTTCGCCCGCGAGTCCATCCCGGTCACCGCGTACCTGGGGGACCTGCTGCACCCGTTCTCGAGCTTCGTGGTGGTGCCGCTCTTCGCCCTGGCCAACGCCGGGGTGGCGCTGGGCGGCGACGCCGGCGCGCTGCTCACCAGCCCCGTGGCCCTCGGGATCATCCTGGGCCTGGTGGTCGGCAAGCCGGTCGGGATCTTCCTGGCCACCGAGCTGGCGGTGCGGACCAAGCTGGCCGACCTGCCCGAGGGCGTCACCCGCGCGCACGTGCTGGCGGTGGGTGCGGTGGCCGGCATCGGTTTCACGGTCGCACTGTTCGTGACCGCCCTGGCCTTCGAGGGTGCCCAGGTGGTCGACGCCGCCAAGGTCGGCGTGCTGGTGGCGTCGGTCCTCGCCGCGCTCCTCGGCTGGGCGCTCTTCGCCCGGCTGCCCCAGGTTGCGGCCGAGGCCGAGGACCACTCCGACGACGTGCGCTACTCGGACGAGGACGCCGACGTCGACCCCACCGACGACTGACGCGGCCCGACCCGCCCGTCGCTCCGCCCACGTCGGGACCAGGGGGGAGTGGGAGGGGGTCAGTCCTTGTAGCGGGCCAGCTCGGTGCGGGCGACCTGCCGACGGTGGACCTCGTCGGGGCCGTCGGCGAACCGGAGCGTCCGCAGCCCGGCGTACATGCGGGCCAGCGGCACGTCGTCGGACACGCCGGCGCCGCCGAACGCCTGCATCGCCCGGTCGACCACGCGCAGCGCGGTGTTGGGGGCGACGACCTTGATGGCCGAGATCTCGATGGCGGCGCCCTTGGTACCGACCGTGTCCATCAGCCACGCGGCCTTGAGGGTCAGCAGCCGCGCCTGCTCGATCTCGATCCGGGAGTCGGCGATCCACTCGCGCACCACGCCCTGGTTGGCGATGGGCCCGCCGAACGCCACGCGCTCGGTGACGCGCCGGCACATCAGCTCGAGCGCCCGCTCGGCCACGCCGATGCAGCGCATGCAGTGGTGGATCCGGCCGGGGCCCAGCCGGGCCTGGGCGATGGCGAACCCGCTGCCCTCGGTGCCGATGAGGTTGGTCGCCGGCACCCGCACGTCCTCGAAGACGAACTCGGCGTGGCCCTCACGGTCCTGGTAGCCGAACACCGGCAGGTCCCGCACCCGGGTCAGGCCCGGCGTGCCGACCGGGACCAGGATCATCGACTGCTGGGCGTACTTGGGCCCGTCCGGGTCGGTCTTGCCCATGACGATCAGGATCTTGCAGCGCTCGGAGGCCGCGCCCGACGTCCACCACTTGCGGCCGTTGAGCACGTAGTGGTCGCCGTCGCGCTCGATCCGCAGCTGGATGTTGGTGGCGTCGGAGGACGCCACGTCCGGCTCGGTCATGGCGAACCCGGAGCGGATCTCGCCGGCGAGCAGCGGCTGCAGCCAGGTGTCCTGCTGCTCCGGGGTCCCGAAGAGCGCCAGCACCTCCATGTTCCCCGTGTCGGGCGCCGAGCAGTTCATGGCCTCGGGGGCCAGGTGGATGGCGCGTCCGCTGATCTCGGCCAGGTGCGCGTAGTCCAGGTTGTTGACCGGGTCGGGCGTCCACTCCGTCTGGTGCGGCATGAACAGGTTCCAGAGGCCGCGGCTGCGGGCCTCGGCCTTCAGGTCCTCCACGACCTGCGGGTGGCCGTGGGGGTCGCCGAGCGCCGCCATCTGCTCCTCGTAGACCGGTTCGGCGGGGTAGACGCACTCGTCCATGAAGGCGAGCAGTCGTGCCTGGAGGTCGGCGGCCCGGGGGCTGAGAGCGAAGTCCATAGCGCCCGACCCTAGCCCTCCCGAAAAATTTCACTACGTAGTAGTGGTGCCCCGTCACGCCCTGAAACGTTTGACACGGCCTCGCCGTAGGGCTTTGTCTGTACCGCCGTGAGCACCTCTCTCGTCATCGTCGAGTCGCCGGCCAAGGCCAAGACCATCGGCAAGTACCTCGGCGACGACTTCGTCGTGGCGGCGTCGGTCGGCCACATCCGCGACCTGCCGTCCAAGGCGTCGGGCCTGCCGGAGTCGGTGCGCAAGGAGCGGTGGGCCCAGTACGCCATCGACTTCGACAACCACTTCAAGCCCTACTACGTGATCTCGGCCGGCAAGAAGGAGCAGGTCCGTGAGCTGAAGTCGCTGCTGGCCGAGGCCGACACGCTCTACCTTGCGACGGACGAGGACCGCGAGGGGGAGGCCATCTCGTGGCACCTGCTCGAGGTCCTCAACCCGACGGTGCCGTTCCACCGGATGGTCTTCCACGAGATCACGCCGGACGCCATCCAGCACGCCGTCCAGAACCCCCGCGACCTGGACCGCCGGCTGGTCGACGCCCAGGAGACCCGGCGGTTCGTCGACCGGTTCGTGGGCTACGCGCTCTCCCCGGTGCTCTGGCGCCGCATCGGCCCCAACGCCCGTTCGGCCGGCCGCGTGCAGTCCGTCGCCACCCGGATCGTGGTCGAGCGGGAGCGCGAGCGCATGGCGTTCCGCTCCGCGACCTGGTGCGACCTGGAGGCCACGGCCCGCCACGACGACCCCTCCAAGCCCCAGGAGCAGTTCACCGCCACCCTGGCCGAGGTGGACGGGGTGCGCCTGGCCCGCTCGTCGGACTTCGACGACACCGGGTCGCTCAAGAAGTCGGCCGACGGCAAGGTCGTCCTGCTCGACGAGGCGGCCACCACCGCCCTGCGCGACGCCGTCGCCGGCCGCACGCTGACGGTCCGGTCGGTCGAGGCCAAGCCCTACACCCGGCGCCCGGCGCCGCCGTTCATGACGTCGACCCTCCAGCAGGAGGCGGGCCGCAAGCTCGGCATGAGCTCGGGCGTGACCATGTCCGTGGCCCAGTCGCTCTACGCCAACGGCTACATCACCTACATGCGGACGGACTCCCCGTCCCTGTCCGGCACGGCCATCGCCGCGGCCCGGGCGCAGATCAGCGAGAAGTACGGCGCCCAGTTCCTGCCGTCGTCGCCGCGCCAGTACTCGAGCAAGGCCAAGAACGCGCAGGAGGCCCACGAGGCCATCCGCCCGGCGGGCGACTCGTTCCGGACGCCCGAGTCGCTGAGCGGCCAGCTCAACCGCGACGAGCTGCGGCTCTACGAGCTGATCTGGCAGCGCACCGTGGCGTCGCAGATGGCCGACGCCGTGGGCGAGTCGGTCCAGGTCCGTCTGGGCACCGAGACGGCCGACGGCCGGGACGCCGAGTTCTCGGCCAACGGCCGCACCATCACCTTCCCGGGGTTCCTGCGGGCCTACGTCGAGGGGTCCGACGACCCGGACGCGGCGCTCGAGGACCGCGACACGGTGCTGCCGGTCATGGAGGTCGGCGACGCCATGGCGGTCGACGAGCTCCTGCGGAAGTCGCACGAGACCCAGCCGCCCGCCCGCTACACCGAGGCGTCGCTGGTCAAGCGGCTCGAGGAGCTGGGTGTGGGCCGTCCGTCCACGTACGCCACGATCATGACCACCATCCAGGACCGCGAGTACGTCTGGAAGAAGGGCACGGCGCTGGTGCCGACCTGGGTGGCCTTCGCCGTGGTGCGGCTGCTCGAGAACTACTTCCCGACGCTCGTCGACTACGACTTCACCGCCAAGATGGAGTCGGACCTGGACGACATCGCAGCGGGCGACAAGGAGATGGAGCAGTGGCTCCACCGCTTCTGGCTGGGCGCCGAGTCCGACGACTCCGCGCTGGGCCTCATGCCACTCATCTCCGAGCGGCTGGACCAGATCGACCCCCGCGACGTCTGCACCATCCCGCTCGGCCGTGACGACGAGGGCCGCGAGATCAACGTGCGGGTCGGCAAGTACGGGCCGTACCTGGAGCGGGTGACCGAGGGCGTCGAGGAGCACGAGCGTGCCGGCATCCCCGACGACCTGGTGCCCGACGAGCTCAGCCTGGAGAGGGCCGCCGAGCTGCTGGCTGCGCCGTCGGGCGACCGGGAGCTGGGCCCCCACCCGGACTCCGGCCTCATGGTGGTCGTGAAGAACGGACGCTTCGGCCCGTACGTCCAGGAGGGTGACTTCGACGACGAGACCGGCCTCAAGCCGCGCACCGCGTCGCTGTTCGCCGACATGGACGTCGCCACTGTCACACTGGAGGACGTGCTGCCGCTGCTCGACCTGCCCCGCACCGTGGGCGCCGACCCCGAGACGGGCGAGGTCATCGAGGCCCTCAACGGCCGCTTCGGCCCCTACCTGCGCAAGGGTGGCGACGCGAACGGCAAGGGCGCGGACTCGCGGTCGATCGAGACCGAGCGGCAGATCCTGACCATCACCCTGGAGGAGGCGCTCGAGGTCTTCAAGCAGCCCAAGCGCCGTCGTGGCCAGGGTGTGGCCAAGCCGCCGCTGCGCGAGATGGGCAACGACCCCGACACCGAGCGGCCCATCGTGGTGAAGGACGGACGCTTCGGCCCCTACGTGACCGACGGCGAGACCAACGCCAGCCTCCGCAAGGGCGACACGCCCGAGGGCATCACGATGGAGCGGGCCCTCGAGCTGCTCGCGGAGCGCCGGGCCAAGGGCCCGTCCACCAAGAAGAAGGCCAAGAAGAAGGCGCCGGCCAAGAAGAAGGCCGCGGCGAAGAAGAAGGCCCCCGCCAAGAAGAAGGCGGCGGCCAAGAAGTCGCCCGCCAAGAAGGCGGCCAGCACCGACGAGGCCGAAGGGACCGCCACCGACGGTGGCTGACGCCCCGGACCCCGCACCGCTGCCGTCCACCGACGGCCCGGCGGAGGAGCAGCTCGGCTGGATGGAGCGCGTCTTCGGGACGCAGCGCTTCTTCGCACTCTTCTGCGTCCAGATCATCTCGGCGCTCGGCGACTGGGTCGGCTTCTTCGCCA
This sequence comes from uncultured Actinomycetes bacterium, assembly GCA_903930035.1. Classification (GTDB taxonomy): domain Bacteria; phylum Actinomycetota; class Acidimicrobiia; order Acidimicrobiales; family Microtrichaceae; genus CAJANQ01. The sequence goes on from CAIYXG010000100.1 coordinate 14,881, forward strand.
TCACCGTCCTGGCGGCGTCCATCTCGACGCAGCCCGAGGTCGCCATCACGCTGGTCATCGCGGCCCGGGTGGTCCCCGGCCTGTTCATCGCCCCGTTCATCGGCGTGGTGGTGGACCGCATCGACCGCAAGAAGGTCATGGTCACCGCCGACGTCATGCGGGCGGTCGTGTTCGTGCTGCTGCCGCTGGTGCGGACCGTCCCGGGCCTGGTGGTGGCCAGCCTGGTGCTCGAGGTCTTCACCCTCATGTGGTCGGCGGCCAAGGAGTCGACGGTCCCCAACGTCGTCCCCACCGAGAAGCTGACGACGGCCAACTCGCTCTCGCTCGCCGCGGCCTACGGCACGATGCCGGTGGCGGGGCCCATCCAGTTCCTGCTCGTCGGTGCGCTCCCCGAGACCGCGACGGTGGCGGTCATCGCCACCCAGGTCGCCCCCGCCTTCTACTTCGACGCCGTGTCGTTCCTGTGCTCGGCCGCCATCCTCTGGTTCTTCGTCTTCCGGGGCATGCCGTCGACCGCGCTGCGGGCCCGGCAGGCGGCAGCCGCGGCAGCCGGTGAGTCCACCGGGGCAGCGCCCGAGGACGCAGTGCGCGAGCGCAACCCGGTCGAGGAGGAGCGCACCTTCCTCCAGCGCACCTTCGCCGAGATCCGCGAGGGCTGGGAGTTCATCTTCGTGAACCCGGTCGTCCGTGGCGTGATGATCGGTCTGGCCACCGGCCTGGTCGGCGGCGCCATGCTCGTGCCCCTCGGCCCGACCTTCGCGCTCCGGGTCATCGGCGACGCCAACAAGTTCTCGCTCTTCATCACGGCGCTGGGCCTGGGCGTGGCCGTCGGCGTGGTGAGCCTGGGTGCGCTGCAGAAGCGGCTCCCCAAGGAGCGGGTGTTCCCGGTGCTGGTGATCCTGGCCGGCGTGTCGCTCTTCTTCGGCGGGTCGATGTCGACCTTCGGGCTGGCCGCGCTCGGGGTGTTCGGCATGGGGGTCTGTGCCGGGTCGGTGTACGTGCTCGGCTTCACGCTGCTGCAGGAGTACACCGACGACGAGGTGCGCGGCCGGGTGTTCACCACGCTGCTGACGCTCGTGCGCATGTGCGTGCTGCTCGCGCTCATGCTGGGCCCGGTGCTGGCCACCATCTTTAACGGGTTCACCAAGGCGGCGACCGGTGCGACCGGCGACCAGGTGCCGACGGCGTCCATCTTCGGCCTGGAGGTCGCCATCCCGGGCGTGCGGGTCACGCTCTGGCTGGCGGCGTTCATCATCATCGTCGCCGGGGTCCTGGCCGCCCGGTCCATGCAGCTGGGTGTGCGGGAGGGGTTCCGGAGCGCGTTGGGGTCCCCCACGACGGCCCAGTCCAAGGACCGCCACCCGACGACCTTCCCGCCCGACCCGCACGCCGAGGACGTCGGTGCCGCCGAGGCCGTCGAGGCGGCGGCGGAGGGGCTGCTCGGCCTGGTGGAGGGGCCCGACGGCGTGCCGCCGCACCGCCCGGCCGAACCGGCCCCGCCGCCCCTGGGCGAGCTGACCTCGGAGATTGCGCCGCTCGACCTGCCGGCGTCCATGCGGCCCCGGCCCCGCGACCGCAAGGACGACCTGTAGTGCCGTCACGCGGGAAGTTCATCGTCCTCGAGGGCGGCGAGGGGTCCGGCAAGAGCACCCAGGCCGCGCTGCTGACCGCCGTGCTCGACGCCGTACTGACCCGAGAGCCCGGTGGGACGGCCGTCGGTGCCCAGCTGCGCGAGGTCCTGCTCGGCCGGGGCACGACCGGGCTGTCGGACCGCACGGAAGCGCTGCTCATGGCCGCCGACCGGGCCCAGCACGTGGCCGAGGTGGTGGAGCCGGCGCTGGCCGCGGGCCGCCACGTGGTGTGCGACCGGTACCTGGGCTCGTCGGTGGCCTACCAGGGCCACGGCCGGGGGCTCGACCCCGACGAGGTGCGGGGCCTGTCGCTGTGGGCGACGGCCGGGCTGCTCCCCGACCTGGTCGTGCTCCTGACCGTGCCGGCCGAGGTGTCGGCCCGCCGGACCGGCGGGGCCCGGGACCGGATCGAGGACGCCGGCACGGCGTTCCACCAGCGCGTGGCCGACGGCTTCGCCGTCCAGGCGGCGGCCGATCCGGACCGTTGGGTGGTCGTGGACGGGACCGGCACCAAGGACCAGGTGGCCGAAGAGGTCCTCGCCGCGGTCCGGGATCGGCTAGGACTCGACGTATGAGTTCGGACCTTTGGGCAGAGGTGGTGGGCCAGCCCGGCCCTGTCGCCCAGCTGCAGGCCGCCGTCGCCACCCCCGTCCACGCCTACCTCTTGGCCGGGCCGTTGGGCTCCGGCACCCGCGAGGCGGCCCGTGCGTTCGCCGCCGACCTGCTGCTCGCCGCGTCGGGCGCCACGGGCGACGACGCCGAGCTGCTGCGGACGCAGGTGGGTGCCGAGACGCACGTCGCGCTCCACGTGGTCGAGCGCGAGGGCGCCACGATCAGTGCGGACCAGGCGCGCGAGGTCGTGAACCTTGCGGCCACCACGCCGCCCGTCGGCGGACTGCGCGTGATCCTGGTGGTGGACGCCCACCTGCTCGGCGGCGTGGCCCCCATGCTGCTCAAGAGCATCGAGGAGCCGCCGCCGTCGACCGTGTTCGTCCTGACGGCCGAGGAGCTGCCACGGGACCTGGCGACCATCGAGTCGCGCTGCGTCCGGATCGACCTCGCCGCCGTGCCGGCCGCGGTCCTGGCCGAGCGGCTCGTGGCCGAGGGCGTCGACCCGACCGCGGCGCAGGTCGCCGCCGCCGCAGCGGGCGGCAGCCTGGACCGGGCCCGCC
>CAIYXG010000101.1 GCA_903930035.1 uncultured Actinomycetes bacterium
GCTCAAGGCCCGCGCCAAGTCCGGCAAGTGACCTTCTGACGACTTCGGTCGTTGTCAGGGCCGCCCTTCGGGGCGGCCCTGTCGCGTCCGGGGCCTGACCCGCCCCGTCGGACTACTTGACGGGGCCGCTCGACGCCCAGACCGTCGACCCGGTCGCCGTCTGGACCCGCAGGACGCCGTCGTTGCCGAGCACGACCTGGGTGGCCCCCTTGCCGAAGGTCCCGAACGAACGGAGCACCCGGCCGGTGGTCGAGTACACCACCAGGTTGCCGTCGGACTGCATGACCAGCACCGGGGACAGCGCGGGGTCGCGGCTCGTGGACTGCCACATGAGCCGGCCGAGCCGGAAGACCACCACGTTGCCGTCGCCCTGGACGGTCAGCACCGAGGTCCCGTCGGCGGAGAAGAGCTTGCGCTCGGCCCCGAGCTGCTCGCCGTTGAGCAGCCGGTTCCAGGGCGTGGCCCCCCGGTCGGACCGCCAGACGTCCCGCGGGAAGGCGAGCTGGCGGACCGTCGCCACGTCGCTGCTGGTGACGGCCACCGTGCCGTCGGCCTTCAGGACCAGCCGCTCGACGCCGTAGCCGGTGCTCGGGCTGCGCCACAGCAGGGCGCCGGCGGGCGACCAGACGTCCAGGGTGCCGTTGGGGTGCATGAGTGCGCCGGAGCCCGGCACGAAGGTGCCGGTACTGAAGGTCACGCCGGTGGCGCTGCGGGCGACCAGGTTGCCGTCGGTCTGCATGGAGAGGCGGGCGCCTCCCCGGCGCAGCGACTGCCCGGCCGACAGCCAGCGGCCCTCGAGCAGCTGGTCGGTGGGGCCGGTGACGGTGCCCTGCACGCCGGTCAGCTGCGGGTTGCCGCCGAAGTGGTGCCAGCCGAGCGAGCCGAGCGTCCCGCCCGTGGTGGTGTACGAGCTGATCTGGGCGCCCAGGCCGTTGTAGCCGGCCATGGTGATCCGCACGCCGTTGGGGGTGGCGGTCACGACAGGGGTGTTCTGCACCACCAGGTTGGTAGCGATGGTGGTCAGGATCCCGAGCGTCCGTCCGTCCAGCACCAGGAACGACCCCTGCTTGGCGGGGACGAACAGGTCCTGGGCGCCGTCGGCGTTCACGTCGGCCGTCGCGACGGACATGGAGCTCGGGTAGGCGAGCGCCGCGCCGTAGGGGCGCAGGGCAGAGCCGGTGTCGGCGGTGACGGCGCCGGTCGAGCCGTCGAGCACCACCACGCGGGGGTAGGTGCTGGCGCCGTCGGGCATGCCGAGCAGCTGCACCACGTCCAGGGTGCCGGTCCCGGTCACGTCGGCCAGGACGGGGGACGGCTCGACCCGTGCCCCCAGTGCGGGCGACGCCCAGCGCAGTGTGCAGTCGGCGTCGTAGGCGACCACCTGGTTGCCGCCGTCGCCGGTCTGGACCGGACCGGTGGACCCGAAGACGATGAGCGGGCGGCCGTCCACCGTGCCCACCGACGGCGACGAGTTGTTGTAGCCGGACGCCGCGTAGGCCAGGCCGTTCACGAACTGGGTGGCCGAGCAGATCTGGGTGCCGTCGGCGGTGAAGATGCGGAGCAGGCCGCCGGCACGGTCCCCGGCGAACGCCGGCGAGGTGTCGTTGCTGGTGACCACGACCGGCGCACCCGTGCCGTAGAGGTCCACGACGGCAGGCGTGGCCATGGTGGAGTCGGCGTTGAGCGCCGCCCACCGCTGGGCGCCGGTGGCGGCGTCGACCCCGTAGACCCACTGCCCGGACGAGCCGGCGAAGCCGCGCAGGCCGGTCGGGCTCGGGCCCAGGGCCAGGCCGGAGAGCAGGAAGCCCACCGCCGGGCTGGAGGGCAGCACGGTGGACGGGTTGGAGCTCCACACGGACCCGCCCGCCGCGTTGAACTTGCGGTAGAGCGGGTAGCGGGCGATGCCGTCGGTGGCCACGGGCACGTAGACGTTGGAGCCGTCCGAGGACAGCGGTGCACGGACCCCGAACCCGACGCCCGTCGCGCCCCACCCGGCCACGGGCGCCCCGGTCGTCAGGTGGTAGGCGCGGACGCTGCCGGTGCTGTCGGCGGCGGCGACGAACGGCTGCCCGCCGTTGGCCACCAGGACGGGGGACGAGGTCGAGACGGCGGCCCCCGGCCGGATCTGCTGGGTCCAGCTCTGCGTGAACGACGGCGTCACGACCGCACCCGCCGACGGCGTGCGGACCAGCGCCACGGGCACCGCCACCAGGACGGCGGCGAGGAGCAGCAGGATCGAGGTGGGGCGGGTGGGGCGGGAGGTGCGCGTACTCATGGGTCCTCTCTGCATCGGCAGGTGGGGCGCCGTTGCTGAGCAGAAACCGCATCCTGCCGCAGTGGCAGCGGCCACGGCGACGGTCCGCGCTGTGGCAGGCTGCGGGCCTCAGGCTCGAGGGGCGCTCGACAGAAGGGAATGAGGGATGGCTGCAGGTCAGGACGACGTCGTGTCACAGGCCGTCCCTACGGTGCCCGACATGGTTCAGCTCTCACCCGGCGACACGGCCCCAGCGATCGCGCTCCTCGACCAGTCCGGCACCAAGGTGCGGCTGTCGTCGTTCAAGGGCCGCAAGGTGCTGGTGTTCTTCTACCCGAAGGCCGACACCCCCGGCTGCACCACGCAGGCCTGCGGCCTGCGCGACGTGGCGGGCGACATCGGCGACACCGTCGTGGTCGGCATCAGCCCCGACCTGCCGGCCAAGCTCGAGAAGTTCGACGACAAGCACGGCCTGGGGTTCACCCTCCTGTCCGACCCCGAGCACGCTGTGGCCGAGGCGTACGGCGCGTGGGGCGAGAAGAAGCTCTACGGCCGCGCCTACATGGGCATCGTCCGCTCGGCCTTCCTGGTCGACGAGAAGGGCAAGGTCGAGCAGGCCTGGTACAAGATCAGCCCCAAGGACACCCCGCTCAAGCTCCTCGCCGCCCTCAAGGGCTGACC
>CAIYXG010000102.1 GCA_903930035.1 uncultured Actinomycetes bacterium
CGCTGGTGCTCAACTACTTCGGCCAGGGCGCGCTGCTCCTCGAGAACCCCGAGGCCATCGAGAGCCCGTTCTTCCTGCTCGGCCCGGAGTGGGCCCGCTGGCCGCTGGTCATCCTGGCCACCTGCGCCTCGATCATCGCCTCGCAGGCCCTGATCTCGGGCGCCTTCTCCATGACCGTCCAGGCGATGCAGCTGGACTACCTGCCCCGCCTCACGGTCCGGCACACCTCGGCCCACCACATGGGCCAGGTCTACCTGCCCGCGGTCAACCTGCTGCTGGCGATCGGCTGCATCACCCTGGTGCTCTCGTTCGGCAGCTCGACGGCGCTGGCGGCGGCCTACGGCATCGCCGTCACCGCCACGATGGGCGTCACCACGATCCTCTTCTACTTCTACACACGGTCCACCTGGGGATGGTCGACGGCCAGGGCGCTCGGCCTCTGCGTGCCGCTCGCCGTGCTGGACTTCGCGTTCTTCGGCGCCAACGTCTTCAAGATCCCCGACGGCGGCTGGTTCCCGATCGTGGTGGCCATTCTCATCATGGTGGCCATGACGACGTGGCGGACGGGCCGTCGCGCCGTGGCGGAGCGCATGGCCGTCGGCCGCATCACGGTCGACGAGTTCATCCGGACGCTGCCCGAGAACGTCACCCGGGTGCCGGGCACGGCCGTCTACATGTTCCGGGGCGACGGGGTCGCGCCGCCGTCCCTGCGGACCAACACCCAGCACAACCACGTGCTGCACCAGCACGTCGTGCTGGTGTCGATCATGACCGACACGGTCCCCTACGTCGCCGAGGAGGACCGGATCACCACCTCCAACTTCGGCTACGGCGTCCACCAGGTCGTGGCCCGGCACGGGTTCATGGAGGAGGCCAACGTGCCCGACTGGATCGACGGGGTCGAGCTCGACGGCCTGACCGTCGACGCCGCGGAGGTCACCTACTTCCTGGGGCGGGAGACGGTCATCCCGTCCGAGGTCGTGTCCATGGCCCCGTGGCGGGAGCGGCTGTTCGCCGTCATGCTGCGGACGGCGGCGTCGGCGTCGCGGTTCTTCCGCCTGCCGCCGAACCAGGTCATCGAGGTCGGCTCCCAGGTCGAGATCTAGGCCGCTACGCGACGTCGGTCGCGGCGCCCTCGAACTGCGCCAGGTAGAGCCGCGCGTAGGCGCCGCCGGCCGCCAGCAGCGTCTCGTGGTCGCCCTGCTCCACGATCTGGCCGTGCTCCATGACCAGGATGACGTCGGCGTCCCGGATGGTCGAGAGCCGGTGCGCGATCACGAAGCTCGTGCGCGACGAGCGCAGCTGGGACATCGCCCCCTGGATCAGGACCTCGGTCCGGGTGTCGACCGACGACGTGGCCTCGTCCAGGATCAGGATGGCCGGGTCGGCCAGGAACGCCCGGGCGATGGTCAGCAGCTGCTTCTCGCCGGCGCTGACCGACGTGCCCTCGTCGTCGAGGACGGTGTCGTAGCCGTCGGGAAGCGTGTGCACGAACCGGTCCACGTAGGCGGCGCGGGCGGCGGCCACCACCTCGTCGTCCGTGGCGTCGGCACGGCCGAAGGCGATGTTCTCGCGGATGGTCCCGCCGAACAGCCACGTGTCCTGGAGCACCATGCCGATGTGGCGGCGCAGGTCCCGGCGGCGCATCGCCGCGGTGTCGGTGCCGTCGAGCTCGATGCGGCCGCCGTCGAGCTCGTAGAACCGCATGACCAGGTTCACGAGCGTGGTCTTGCCGGCGCCGGTCGGGCCCACGACGGCCACCGTCTGGCCGGGCTCGACCACCAGCGAGAGGTCCTCGATCAGCGGGACCGACGGGTCGTAGGAGAAGGCGACGTGGTCGAACACGACCCGGCCGACCGGCGGCGCCGGACGCTCCGGCAGGTCCGACTCGTCGGACTCCTCCGGGGCGTCGAGGAACTCGAAGACCCGCTCGGCAGAGGCGATGCCGGACTGCAGGATGTTGAACATGGACGCCACCTGCGTGAGCGGCTGGGTGAACTGGCGCGAGTACTGGATGAAGGCCTGGATGTCGCCGATCGACATCGCGCCCGCCGCCACCCGGACCCCGCCGACCACGGCGATGGCCACGTAGTTGAGGTTGCCCAGGAACATGAGCGCCGGCTGGATGGTGCCGGAGAGGAACTGGGCGCCGAAGCTGGCCCGGTACATCTGCTCGTTGGTGCGGTCGAACTGCGCCTCCACCTCCTGCTGGCGGCCGAACGCCGTCACGAGCGCGTGGCCGGTGACGGCCTCCTCGACCTGCGCGTTGAGGGCGCCGGTGTGGCGCCACTGGTCGATGAACCGGGTGCGGGACCGGGACGCCACGAACCGCAGGACGAACAGCGAGGCCGGGACGACCAGGAAGGTCACCCCGGCGAGCAGCGGCGAGATGGTGAGCATCATGACGAGCACGCCCACGAGCTGGAAGACCGACGAGATCGTCTGGCTCAGGGTCTGCTGGAGGCTCTGCGCGATGTTGTCGATGTCGTTCGTGACCCGGCTCAGCAGGTCGCCCCGCGGCGTGGTGTCGACGTAGGACAGGGGGAGCCGGTTGATCTTCGCCTCGACGTCACGGCGCAGGCGGAACATCGTGCGCTGGACGACGCCGGCCAGGACCCACGACTGCATCCACGAGAGGACCGCGGAGCTCACGTAGAGCGCGCAGGCCAGGGCCAGGACCCGGGCCATCGCGGCAAAGTCGACCTGGCCGGTCGGCCCGAGCAGCCCGCTGACGATCAGGTTGGTGGCCCGGGCCAGCACCCGCGGGCCGAACACGTAGAGCGTGACCGAGACGACGGCGAGCACCACGACGAGGCCGGCGCCG
>CAIYXG010000103.1 GCA_903930035.1 uncultured Actinomycetes bacterium
CGGCCATGAGGATGCCGAGCACCGACAGCGACGACATGGCCAGCACGTAGTAGATGCCGGTGCCCAGGTCGGCGATGACGGCCGACGGTCCGGCCGGGATGACCACGAACATCAGGAACGTGGACGACAGCACGATCGCCGGGGCGAGGCCGAAGATGAACCGGTCGGCGTTCTCGGTGAAGACGTCCTCCTTCTGGAGCCACTTGCCGACCTCGGCGAGCAGCTGCAGGGAGCCGTAGGGCCCGGCCTCCATGGGGCCGAGGCGGCTCTGCATGAAGGAGACGAACTTGAAGAGGTACAGGTAGACGACGCCGCCCGTGAGCAGCAGGACGGCGGCGACGCCCACGCCCAGCTTGAGCAGGGTCTCCTGCCAGTACGCCATCTGGATGCCCAGCACTGCGCCGCTCACCGGTCGATGTCTCCCAGGATGAAGTACAGCGAGGCCAGGATGGTGATGATGTCCGGCACGTAGACGCCACGGAGGATCCACGGGGCGATCGAGACGTTGTTGAAGCTCGCCGAGCGGATCTTCACGCGGAACGGCGTGAGGTCGCCCTTCGACACGACGTAGTAGCCCATCTCCCCGAGCGGGTTCTCGGTCGAGACGTAGGCCTCGCCGGCCGGCACCTTGATGATGCGGGGGACCTTGGCCATGATCGGGCCGCCGGGCACGCCGTCGCAGCACTGCTCGACGATGCTCGCGGCCTCGCGGGTCTCCTGGAGGCGCACCCAGAACCGGGCGAACGAGTCGCCGTCGGGGTGCGTCCAGACCTTCCAGTCGAGCTCCGGGTAGACCATGCCGTTGGGCTGGTCGCGGCGCAGGTCCCAGTCGATGCCCGAGGCCCGGGCGTTGGCGCCCGAGAGGCCGTACTGCTGGGCGACGTCGGGCGGGATGACGCCGACGCCACGGGTCCGGGCCTGGAAGATCTCGGCCCCCATGAGGAGCTCCTCGATCTCGTCGCAGAAGCTCCGGACCTTGTCCATCGTGGCCTTGGTGTCGGCCAGCCAGCCCTGGGGCAGGTCGTCCTTGAGGCCACCGATCCGGTCGAAGTTGGGGTGGAACCGGCCGCCCGTGACCCGCTCGATCTGGTCGAGCACGTACTCGCGGTCGCGGAAGGCGAAGAACGCCGGCGTGACGGCCCCGAGCTGCACGGCCATGTCGCCCAGGAAGAGGATCAGGTTGGAGATGCGGGCCATCTCGAACAGCAGGGTGCGGATCCACTGGGCCCGGGGCGGGGCCTCGACGCCCATCAGCTGCTCGGCGGCCAGGATGAAGGGCACCTCGTTGGCGAAGCTGCCCAGCCAGTCGATGCGGTTCACGAGCGCCGTCACCTGGGCGTACGTGCGGACCTCGGTCAGCTTCTCGTAGCCGCGGTGCATGTAGCCGGGGATGGGCTCCGCGGCGATGACCTGCTCGCCGTCGAGGCGGGCCACGATGCGCAGCGTGCCGTGGGTGGCCGGGTGCTGCGGGCCGATGTTGAGGGTCATGCCCTCGGTCTCGAGCTCCACGTTCACACGGGCGTCGGCCGCCTGCGCGGCGATGTACTGGAGCTTCTGGCGGTCGGTGATGGCGGTCACGACTCGGCCCCCTCCCCGTCCTCGTCGTCGGCCTCGCCCGGCATGGGCTCCACGTCGACGATGCCCGGCCACGGCTTGACCTGACGCGCCAGCAGCGGGAAGTCCTTGCGGAGCGGGTGGCCCTCGAAGTCGCCCGGCAGGTACAGGTGCCGCAGGCCGGGGTGGCCGGCGAAGCTCACGCCGAACATCTCCCAGGCCTCACGCTCGTGCCAGTCGGCCCCGGCGTAGGTCCGGACCCACGAGTCCACCGTGAGCGTGTCGTCCGGGACGTCGGCCTTGAGGGTCACGCCCCAGTAGTCGCCGGGGTGGCCGACGTGCGCCACGCGGGCCAGCACCTGGAACCGGGTGCTCCCGCCGGTCACGCCCTGCTCCATGGCGGGCGGCTCGGCGGCCTCCTCGCCCGCGAGCACGCGGTCGACCTCGCTGTCCATGGACCGGCCGAACGGCGACGGCAGCCAGTCGACCACCGAGAGGAACCCGAAGTAGCGGGCGCCCAGACGGTTGCGGGCCACGTCGGCGGCCTCGGCCCAGGCCTCGGTCGCGACCCGGACCCAGACGTCCTTGCCCGCCAGCACGTGGGTGTCGACCACGGCGTCGCCCAGCGCGTCCCGGAACCGCTCGACGAGCGCGTCACGCTGCTCGTCGGCGGGTGCGGCCTCGGTCTCGGCCTCGGTGGTCGTGGTGTCGTCGCTCATGGTCCTGGTGGCTCGGTCACTCGACGATGATCGGGGCGCCCCGCCAGCGCTCCGCCATGTCCTCGCTCTGAATGCGCTCCTGCAGGAGCACGACGCCCTCGAGGAGCGCCTCGGGCCGCGGGGGGCAGCCCGGCACGTAGACGTCGACCGGGAGGATCTGGTCGATGCCCTTGGTCACCGAGTAGCTGTCCCAGTAGGGGCCGCCGCAGTTGGCGCACGAACCCATGGAGATGACGTACTTGGGGTCGGGCATCTGCTCGTAGAGACGCAGGATGGCCGGCGCCATCTTGTCGGTGACGGTGCCCGAGATCACGACCAGGTCCGCCTGGCGGGGGCTGGCGGGCAGCGGGATGACCCCGAGCCGCATGACGTCGTACCGGGGCGACGCGAACGCCGCACCCATCTCGATCGCGCAGCAGGCCAGGCCCCACTGGTACACCCAGATGGAGTACTTGCGGGACAGGCTGAGCAGCTTGGTGAGCGGCTTCGGCATCTTGCCGCTCTCGACGAGGCCTAGGCCCACCGGAGCACCCCCTTGCGCCAGGCGTACACCAGGCCCAGCAGCAGGATCCCGATGAAGATGAGCATCTCCACCAGGCCGAACACG
>CAIYXG010000104.1 GCA_903930035.1 uncultured Actinomycetes bacterium
ACGAGCGGGTGCTCCCCGAGCACCGCCTCCACCTCGGCGGGGAACACGGTGTAGCCCCCGCGGATGAACATCTCGGTGCGTCGGCCGGCCAGCGTGACGCAGCCGGTGCGGTCGACGGTCGCCAGGTCGCCCGTGCGGAGCCACCCCTCGGGGTCGAGCGCCGCGTCGGTCGCCGCCGGGTCGTTCCAGTAGCCGACCATGGTGGCGGCCGAGCGCAGCTGGAGCTCGCCGACCTGGTCGGGACCCACCGGGTGCCCGTGGTCGTCCACGACCCGGGCCTCGACGCCGGGGCGGGGACGCCCGACGGTCCGGGTGGCCTGGTGCTCGTCGGCGTCGAGGGGGGTGGCGAGCCCCACCCCGCCCGACTCCGTGGACGAGTAGCGGATCGAGTAGTGGCAGCCCAGGCGGGCCACCGCCTCCTTGACCAGCGCCGGCGGTGACGGGGCGCCCCCGGCGATCACGGTCTGGACGCACGACAGGTCGAGCTCGTCGGCGAGGGGGGAGCGGAGCATCAGCGCCAGCTGGGGGGCCACCACCCCCAGCACGGGCATGCGGTGCGCCGCGACCAGGCGGAGCGCCTCGTCGGGCCGCCACCGCTCCATGACCACGAGCGTCGCGCCGAGGCGGAAGTACCACGGGAACTTCCCGACCATCCCGACGTGCGCGAACTCGGTGGAGGCCAGCATGGGGCTGCCGCCGTCCCACCGTTCCCCCGCGTCGTCGCCCAGGTCGATCCGGGCGACGGCCTGCAGCTGCGCAACGTGGAAGAGCGCCCCCTTGGGGCGCCCGGTGGTGCCCGAGGTGCAGCAGACGAGCGCCGGTCGGCCGGGGTCGTCGAGCACGTCGTCCGGCTCGTCGGGGTCGGGCCCGCCGCCCTCGCCGGAGGTGGCGAGCTCGGCGCAGCGCCCGCCGGCCGCCACGGTGGCCACCGCGGTCCGCAGCGGGAGCCCGTCGACCAGGGCCGGGTCGGCAAGGACGAGGCGCGGGCGCAGGACGTCCACGAGCGCGGCCCGCTCCGGTGCCGCCAGACGGGGGCTGACGCCGGCCACCACGCCGCCGACCCGGTCCACCGCCACGGCGGCGACCGCCCAGTCGCCGCCCGAGGGCAGGACGAGCGCCACCAGGTCGCCCTGCCGGACCCCGGCGGCGCGCAGCCCGGCTGCCGCCGCCCGGGAGCGGGCCTCCAGCTCCGCGTAGGTCAGGCGGCCGTCGGGGGCCAGGACCGCGGCGCGGTCCCCGAACCGTGCGGCGGCTCCTCGGACGGTGGTGGCGAGCACGGGCCGCAGCGTAGGGCCCGGCCGCCCCGCCTCCGACCGGCCCGGTCCCAGGACCGGGCGGCCCCGTCCGGGCTGCTCCTCTCAGCGCGGTGCGAGTTGGACGACACGGGTGTGCGGACATTGCTGTCGCCGGTTGACCAACGTCACGCGCTGCGGCGTCGCAGGGGTCACAACTACCGCTAGCGTCGGCTCCGACACGGTCAGGGGTGGCCGTGCCACTTGGGAAGCGCGTCGCCCGAAGGGGTCCGGCGCAGAGAGGAGCGTCGGATGTCCGACGACGTGAACAACGCTGCGGCGAAGGCCAACCCCTACTCGACGCTGCTCGCCGTCCTCGGTGGCGGCATCGCCCTGGCCCTGGTGATCGTGGCCATCGGGTTCGTCGCCCGTGGCGGTGACGGCGGGGGCTCGGAGGGCGGTGGCACGACGGCCGCCATCGAGCTGACCGACTTCAAGATCGGCGGCATGCTCGACGTCCCGGCGGGTGACGTCACCTTCGCCCTGGCCAACAAGTCCTCGAGCTCGGTCCACAACGTGGTCATCACGAAGGACGGCACAGAGGTCGCCAAGTCCTCCGACATCGCCGCCGGCGGCTCCGAGAACCTCGAGGTCGCCGGTCTCGAGCCCGGCGAGTACGAGATCTACTGCGCCATCTCCGGCCACAAGGAGGCGGGCATGACGGCCACGCTCACCGTGTCCGAGGGCGGCGGCGAGGGCGGCGACTCGGCCATGGGCGGCATGGACATGGGCGGCGGGTCCTCGTCGGGCGGCGGCGAGAACTACGCCCAGATGGACAAGGACATGATGGAGTCCTTCCAGCCGTTCGTGGACTCGCTGACGTCCGGCAGGCCGAACACGGAGGGCATCGGCGGCCAGGAGCTGGCCCCGACGATCGAGCCGGACGGCACCAAGGTGTTCGAGCTGACCGCCGCAATCACCGACTGGGAGGTCGCGCCGGGCCAGAAGGTGAAGGCCTGGACCTACAACGGCACGGCCCCCGGCCCGACCATCCGGGGCGAGGTCGGCGACCGCATCAAGGTCGTCCTGAAGAACAAGCTGCCCATGGGGACCGACATCCACATGCACGGCATGGTCCTGCCCAACACCCAGGACGGCGTGTCCCCGGTGACCCAGAAGCTCATCGAGCCGGGCGAGACCTACACCTACGAGTACACGGTGGAGAAGCCTGCGGTGGCCATGTACCACCCGCACGCCTCGGGCATGCACCAGGTCCCCAACGGCATGTGGGGCGCCATGATCTTCTCGCCGAAGGGCCAGGGCGGCTCGGCCGGCTACCAGATCCCCCGTGGCCGGACCGTCTCGGGCACCCCGATCCCGGCCGACCTCAAGGTCGCCCGCGAGGTCAACATGGTGCTCAACGACGCGGGCGTCATCGGCCTGAGCCTCAACGGCAAGTCGTTCCCGGCCACCGAGGCCTACACGATGAAGACCGGCGAGTGGATGCTGGTCAACTACTACAACGAGGGCTCGATGTCCCACCCGATGCACCTGCACCAGTTCCCGCAGATCGTCATCGGCCGCGACGGCATCCCCCTCGACAGCCCCTACCAGGCCGACACCGTGTCGATCGCACCCGGCGAGCGCTACACCGTGATCTTCCAGGCCGAGCGGCCCGGCGTGTGGGTGTGGCACTGCCACATCCTCAACCACGCCGAGCGCGAGTCCGGGATGTTCGGCATGGTGACGGCGGTGCAGGTCAACCAGTAGCGCGGGTCCTCGCCCCGTCCCCCAGGGACGCACACCGCGGTCGCCGGCCCCGGCGACCGCGGTGCCGCGTCCGGGCCCGGCCCGCCGACCGGCCCACCGGCTAGGGAAAACATCCCAAGAAAAAGTCAAGGGGGTCCCGCAACGGGTCGAAGTCATCCCCGTCAGACGGACTGGAGGGACCGGCCGCTGACAGAGGGACATGCAGACCACTCAGGGCAGGGCGAACCGAGCAGCACAGGGCCACCGGGCCGCCATCCTGGGTCTGCTGGTCACGCTGGTCGCCGTGACGGCCTGCTCGCCGCTCCGCCTCTCCCGCTCGACCACGGTGTCGGCCGGCGAGGTCGGGACCCGCACCTCGCAGCTCGCCGCCGCCCCCGCCCGTGCGGCGGCCCGGGCCCAGGCCGTGGCCACCCCGGCCACCGTCGCCCCGGCAGCGCCCACCACCGTCCCGGCCCCCGCAGCTCCGGCCCCCGCAGCCCCGGCCCCCGCCGCCCCGGCCGGCCGGACCGACCTGGCGGGCTGCCCCCGCTTCCCCGCCGACAACGCCTTCAACGCCCACGTGCTGAACCTGCCGGTCCGCCCCGACTCCGCCGCCACGATCGCCGCCGCCGGCGGCGCCGGCCAGCGGGTCCGGGCCGGGTTCACCTCCGGCATCTGGCAGGGCTCCCGCGGCGGCTACCCGGTCAACGTGGTCGACTCCCGCACCGACGTCTCGGTCGACTACCTGATCAACGCCTACCCGGGCGTCTCCGACCCGAACGGCCACACCCTCCCCGCCGTCCCCCGGTTCGAGGGCTGGCCGGTCATCGCCTGGGACCGGCACCTGCTCACGGTCGACACCGCCACCTGCACCAGCTCCGAGGCGTTCAACGTCTCGCCGCCCTGGGAGAACCCGCTGGGCCGCTGGATCGCCGACTCGGCCGTCCACTTCGACCTCCGCTCCAACGACCTGCCGGCCCGTGGCTCGGCCACGGCCTCCGGCCTGTCGCTCCTGCACGGCCTGGTCCGCTACGACGAGGTCGCCAGCGGCCGGGTCGCCCACGCCGTGTCGGTCACGCTGCCGCAGATCCGCCAGGGTGCGGCGGTCTGGCCGGCCCGCTACTCCGACGGCCGCAGCACCAACCCCGCCGCCCCGCAGATGGGTGCCTGGCTGCGGCTCCGGGCCGACGTCGACCTCTCGGGCCTGGGCCCGCAGGCCCGCACCGTCGCCGAGGCCATGAAGGTCCACGGCGCCGTGGTCAGCGACACCGGCCCCGGCGGCCTGGTCGTCAACGGCGAGCCGGACGAGCGCTGGAACGACTCGGACCTGTCCGGCCTGGGCTCGCTGACCATGGCGGACTTCGAGGTGGTCGACGCCTCGGGCATGCGGGTCGACGACTCGCTGCGCACCCGCTGAACGGTGCCGGCGCCGGGCCCTGCCCGCTACCGTCGCCCCCGTGAGCGCCCCTGACTTCTCCGCCGGTGTCCCCGACGACCTGGACCGCTCGACCGGACGGCCCCCCTCGGACCGCCCGGCGCTGACGCCCGACGCGGTCCGGCTCGACGGACGGCGCGCGCTCGTCACGGGTGCCGGTCGCGGCATCGGCCGGGCCACTGCGCTGGCGCTGGCCCGGTTCGGCGCCGACGTCGCCGTGTGCGACCGGATCGACGTCGACGTGGCCCGAACCGGCTACGAGGTCGCCGCCCTGGGTCGGCGCACCTGCGTGGGTGTGCTCGACGTGCGCGACCCCGGCGCCGTCGACGCCTACCTGGCCCAGGTCGTGGCCGACCTGGGTGGCCTCGACGTCGTGGTCAACAACGCCGGCGGCGGGTTCTTCGCACCCGTGCTGGAGGTCTCCGACGGTGGCCGTCAGGCGCTCATCGCCGAGAACTTCACCCAGGTGCTGGACGTCACCACCAAGTGCGTGCCTCTCCTGGCCGACGGCGGGGCGGTCGTGAACGTGACCTCCATCGAGGGCCACCGGGCCGGGCCGGGGTTCGGCATCTACTCCGCCATGAAGGCGGCGGTCGAGAACCTCACGCGCACCCTGGCGCTCGAGCTGGCCGAGCGGCGCATCCGGGTGAACGCCGTGGCGCCAGACATGATCCCCACGCCGGGCGACGCCGGCCTGATGGCCGACTCGGCCGCCGTGGCCGGCACTGGCTGGGCGCTCACACCGTGGCCCGACGAGGGTCACCCCGACGACGTCGCCGCCGCC
>CAIYXG010000105.1 GCA_903930035.1 uncultured Actinomycetes bacterium
CCGCACGAAGCGCAGCTAGGTCGGCCGCTGGCAACGGGACGTACCGCTCGGGGTCGCGGCCGCGCTCGGCGACCCGCACCCGGTCGGCGGACACCCCGAGACCCGCGGCCTTGTTCTCCTTGACGCCCGGGTTGATGGCGTGGAACTTCGCGCCGGACCACCGGGCCAGCGCCCGCTCCTGGAGCGTGACGAGCCGCAGCTTCCAAGACGGCACCGACCCTTCGGCCTGGGCCGTGCGCATCGTGGAGGCCCACGTCACCAGCAGCGGGACGCTGGTGCGGCGGGCCACGAGGTGGGACGGCACCTCCGCCTCGTAGAGCGTGGCGTGCAGCAGGTCGGGCTGGAGCCGTTCCACCAGGGACTGCAGCGCGGCGGCCCGGCCGCGGGCGCCCGACGCCGCGGACAGGTCGTGCACCGTGACGCCCATGTCCTCGACGGCGGGCACGAGCAGGCGCCGGTCGGTGAACAGGGCCAGGTCCAGCGTGACGCCGTGCGCCAGGAGCCACGGCGCCGTGGCGGCGAACGACTGCTCCGCACCGCCCTGGCCGTTGAGGCCGGGCATGACCACCAGCACCTTCATGGTGCGCCCCCCGCTGCTGCCCTGCTACCGGCGGGACGGGACCAGCTCGGCGGTGGCGTCGTTGGCGGCCTGCGTGACCGGGTCGGGCACGATGCCGAGCAGGAGCGTGCCGGCCAGGGCGATGCCGAGCGCCACGGACACGGCGGCCGGGAGCCGCACCGGGGCGACCTCGTCGCGCTCGTCGCCCTCGAAGTACATGGCCACGATCACCCGCAGGTAGAGGAACGCGGCCACGACGGCGGCGAGCATCGCCACGACGCCGAGCGCCGTGTCGCCCGAGTCGATGGCCGAGCGGATGACGTAGAACTTGGACAGGAACCCGGCCGTGAGCGGCACGCCGGCCTGGGCCAGCAGGAAGATCGAGAACACGAGCGCCAGGCCCGGACGGGTGCGGCCCAGCCCCTTGTAGTCGTCGAGCTGGTGGTGGCCGTCGCCCGTGCGGCCGACCACTTCGACGACGCCGAAGCTGCCCATGACCATGAAGGTGTACGAGAGCAGGTAGAAGAGCGCCGCGCTGGTGCCCATCGCGGTGCTCGAGTGCACCGCCACCAGGATGAACCCGGCGTGCCCGATGGAGGAGTACGCCAGCATGCGCTTCACGTTGGTCTGGACCAGCGCCATGACCGAGCCGACCAGCAGGCTGAGCACGGCGATCGCCAGGACCATCGGCCGCCACTCGTCGCGGTAGGTGGGGCCGAGGGCCAGCACGAACACACGGATCATCCCGGCGAACGCCGCAGTCTTGACGGCGGCCGCCATGAAGGCCGACACCGGCGTCGGGGCACCCTGGTAGACGTCCGGCGCCCACTGGTGGAACGGCACGGCGGCCACCTTGAAGGCGAAGCCGACCAGCATGAGCGCGATGCCGCCGAGCATGAGCCCGTTCTGCGTGATCACGTTGTCGGCCAGGAAGACCTGGATGCGGACCAGGTTGGTCGACCCGGTGGCGCCGTAGACCATCGCGATGCCGTAGAGCAGGAACGCCGAGGCGAAGGCGCCGTGGATGAAGTACTTGAGGCCGGACTCGAGCGAGGAGAGCCGGCGACGGTGCATGGCGGCCAGGACGTAGACCGAGATCGACAGGATCTCCAGCCCGATGAACAGGACGATCAGGTCGTTGGCCGCCGCCATGGTGGTGCCGCCCGCCGCCGCGAGCAGCAGCAGGACGTACCACTCGGGGCTCTCGAGCTGCTCACGCCGGAGGTAGCCCTCGAGCAGCAGCGCACCGACCAGCACCGACACGCACAGCGTCCCGATGACGAACAGCGAGAAGCGGTCCAGTCCGACGGCACCGCCCACCAGGCTGAGCGCGCCCCACTCCCCGACCCGGGCCCACAGCCGGACCACTGCGGCAAGCGCCGCGACCGAGGCCGAGATGGTCCAGACGGCCGAGAACCAGGCGGGCAGCCGGTCCTTGGTGACCGAGACGACCGTCAGCAGGAGGATGCCGGCGAGCGCCAGGATGATGCTGGGCGCGACCGAGGTGAACTCGATGCTCGGGATGACCATGCCGCCCATCAGCCTTCACCGCCCTCGTCGGCGCCGGCCGCGGCCGGGGCGACCTTCGGCGTCACGTCGCGGCCGTCGAAGTCCTCCACGTTGCGGTCGACGTGCACCACGAGCGCCTTCACCGAGGGCTCGATCCGGTCGAGCATGACCTTCGGGTAGATCCCGAGGAACACGATCAGGAAGAGCAGCGGGGCCAGGACCGCGCCCTCGGACCACGTCAGGTCGCGCATCTTGGCGTTCTCGCCCTCGGCCTTGCCGTGGAAGACCCGCTGGTAGGCCCACAGCAGGTAGAGCGCGGCGAGGATCACGCCGGTGACGGCCACGACGCCCCACCAGCGGGCGCCCTTGAACGCACCGAGCAGGGCCAGGAACTCGCCGACGAACCCGTTGAGGCCGGGCAGGCCGATGCTGGCCAGCATGACCAGCGTGAACACGCCGGCCATGACCGGGGCCGAGGACTGCAGGCCGGACAGCGCCGAGATCTCACGGGTGTGCCGCCGCTCGTAGACCATCCCGACCAGAAGGAACAGCGCGCCGGTCGTGATGCCGTGGTTGACCATCTGCAGGATGCCGCCCTCGATGCCCTGCGTGGTGATCGAGAAGATGCCGAGCACGATGAAGCCCAGGTGCGCGACCGACGAGTAGGCCACCAGCCGCTTGAGGTCCTTCTGCATCGTGGCGCAGATGGCGCCGTAGACGATGCCGACCACCCCGAGCGTCAGCATGACCGGGGCGGCCCAGACGCTGGCCTCCGGGAACAGGTCCAGGCCGAACCGCACGAAGCCGTACGTGCCCAGCTTCAGCATGACGGCCGCCAGCAGGACCGAGCCCGCCGTCGGGGCCTCGGTGTGGGCGTCGGGCAGCCACGTGTGCAGCGGGAACAGCGGGACCTTCACCGCGAACGCCACGGCGAAGGCCACGAAGATCCAGCGCGAGGCAGTGGTGGAGAGCGCCTGCTCCCGGGCCAGGGTCACGAGGTCGAAGGTGAGCGGGCCGCCGACGGCCTTCTGGTGCAGGACGGCGAGCGCCACCAGGCCGACCAGCATGAGGGCCGAGCCGAACATCGTGTAGAGGAAGAACTTGGTGGCGGCGTAGACGCGGCGGCCGTGGCCCCAGAGGCCGATCAGGAAGTACATCGGGACCAGGACGATCTCGAAGAACACGAAGAACACGACCAGGTCGAGGGCGCAGAAGACCCCGATGGAGCCGGCCAGCAGCACCAGCAGCCAGCCGTAGTAGGGCTTGGGGTCGTGGCTCGGCGTCGAGCCCAGCAGCGCGATCGGGAAGATGCCGGCGGCCAGCACCACGAGGAACAGCGAGATGCCGTCCACGCCGAAGTGCAGGCTGATGCCCAGGTCCTTGATCCACGTGGTGCTGGTCTCGAACTGGTAGCCCGCGTCGCCCACCGTGAAGTTGACGAGCATGAAGACCGCCATGCCCAGCACCACGATGCTGGTCAGGAGCGCGACGGGCCGGAAGAGCTCGGCGCGGCGGGCGGGGATGAGGGCCACCAGGCCGGCACCGACGAACGGCACCAGGATCATGGCGGGGAGGAGCGCGGAGTTCACGGTCAGCCCCCGATCCTGGTCACGACGTAGGCCAGCAGCGCGACGGCGCCGATGGCCATGCCCAGCCCGTAGGTGCGGACCAGCCCGGTCTGGAGCCGGCGCAGCCGCTGGCCCAGCCCGACCGTCCCGGCGGCCACGCCGTTGACGGCGCCGTCCACGATCTTCTGGTCGAACTTGGCCACGTCCTCGAAGGCGGTCTCGCCGGGACCGCCCATGAACTTGGCGTAGGTCTCGTCGATGTACCAGGCGTGGGCGAACACCGGCTTCTCGATCTTGGCCGGGTCGACCTTCTTCTGCAGGTAGACGGAGCGGGCCAGCAGGATGCCGCCGACGGCCATCACCACGGCCGCGAGGCTCAGCAGCAGCTGGACCCAGCCGGACGGCAGCTCGTGCTCGCCGACGATCGTGGGCTCCAGCCAGTGCTCCAGGAACTTCACCGGGTCGCCGAACGGCAGGTTGAGGAACCCGACCACGGCGGCCGTGCCGGCAAGGACCACCAGCGGCACCGTCATGGAGACCGGCGACTCGTGCGGGGTGTGGTCCGGGGTCAGGTGGTGGTGGTCGTGGTCGGCCCCGTCGTCGGCCGCCGCCGTGGCGTCGTCATGGCCGTGCGCGTCGGCGTCGGCGTGGCGCCACTTCTCCTCGCCGAAGAAGGTCATGATGACCTGGCGGGTCATGTAGAAGGCGGTGAGCAGGGCCACGGCCATGCCGATCACCCACAGGACCTGGTGGCCGGCGGTCTTGGCGTTGAAGACGCCGGCCAGGATCTCGTCCTTGGACCAGAAGCCCGACAGCGGGGGGATGCCCGCGATGGCCAGCCAGCCCACCATGAAGGTGGCGTAGGTGATGGGCAGGTACTTGCGGAGGTTGCCGTACTTCCGCATGTCCTGCTCGTGGGCCATGGCGTGGATCACCGAGCCGGACCCCAGGAACAGCAGGGCCTTGAACGAGGCGTGGGTGATCATGTGGAACACCGCGGCGACGTAGGTCTGCGTCCCGACGGCCAGGAACATGTAGCCCAGCTGCGAGACCGTCGAGTAGGCCAGCACCTTCTTGATGTCGTTCTGGGCGACGGCCGCGCACGCGGCCACCAGCGCCGTCAGCGCACCGACCCAGGCGACCACGTCGTTGGCCCAGCCCGCCTCGGCCATGATCGGGCTCAGCCGCGTCAGCAGGTACACACCTGCGGTCACCATGGTCGCGGCGTGGATCAGCGCCGAGACCGGCGTGGGACCGGCCATGGCGTCGGGCAGCCACACGAACAGCGGGAGCTGGGCGGACTTGCCGGTGGCCCCCAGGAAGAACAGCAGTGCGATGGCCGTGGCCGTGCCGGCCGCCAGGCCGGGGGCGAGCGGGCGGATCTCTGCGTAGTTGACGGTCCCGAGCGTGACCCACACCAGGAAGGTGGCGAGCATGAACCCGAAGTCGCCGACCCGGTTGGTCACGAAGGCCTTCTTGCCGGCCGACGCGTTCTTCGGGTCGGTGAACCAGAACGAGATCAGCAGGTAGGAGCAGGCACCCACGCCCTCCCAGCCCAGGAAGGTCAGCAGGAGGTTGTCGCCCAGGACCAGCAGCAGCATCGAGGCCACGAACAGGTTCAGGTAGACGAAGAACTTGGAGAACTTGGGGTCCCCCTTCATGTACCCGACCGAGTACATGTGGATGAGCGCGCCGATGCCCGTGACGAACAGGCACATCGTGATGCTGAGCGGGTCTGCGAGGAACCCGACCGACACGTCGAACGAGCCGGACGGGATCCACGTGAAGAGCGTCTGGCTGACCGCCCGCTCCTCCTCGGGGAGCGACAGCAGGTGCCCGAAGACGCCCAGGGTCGCCAGGAACGACAGGCCGACCATGCACGCGGCGAAGATGCCGGCCCCCGGGTCGCCGAGCCTGCGGCCGAGCAGGACCAGGGTGACGAAGCCCAGGAGCGGCAGGGCAGGGATGAGCCACACAGCAGTCACCGGCTCAGCCCCTCATCAGTGAGATGTCGTCGACGTCGGCGCTCTGCCGGCGGCGCATGATGGCCACGATGATGCCCAGGCCGACGACCACCTCGGCGGCGGCCACGACCAGCACGAAGAACACCGCCGTCTGCCCGCCCAGGTCGTCGAGGGCCGTGGAGAACGACACGAAGGTCAGGTTCACGGCGTTGAGCATGAGCTCGACGCACATGAACATCACCAGGACGTTCCGCCG
>CAIYXG010000106.1 GCA_903930035.1 uncultured Actinomycetes bacterium
CGACCTCGCCGTTGAACAGCATGGGGGCCTCGTCCTTCTCGCCCTCGCCGATGACGACCGTGCCCGTCATCTGGACGGTGCCCAGGATGAGCCGCATGGCGTCCACGGCGGCGCCGTCGGCCGACTCCTTGTCGCCACGGCCGACCCAGTGGCCGGCGGCGAGCGCCGCGGCCTCGGTGGTGCGGACGAGTTCCATTGCCAGGTTGCGGTCAGGTGCCTGCGTCATGGCCGAGAGCGTACCGGAGCCGCCCCGGCGCACCTTCCACCCGGGGCGCGCGAACATGGCGTGTGCCTGACGAGTCGCCCGACCACGAGTCCGACCCCTCCGACGAGCAGCCCGGCGCGCTCGACGGACTGACCGGGACGGTGCTGCCGGGCTCGATGGAGGTCGAGGTCGAGCTCGACGACTTCCTGGACGACTCCGGCGAGTCGCAGGAGCCGGCCGGGACCGCGTCGGGCGACGGCCGGGTCACCTACGACGCCACGCCGTGGGCCGCGGAGTCCCGCACCATGTTCACGAGCCTGCTCGAGGCGGAGGGGGTGGCCCACGTCTGGCAGGGGACCGAGGTCACCGTCCACGAGTCGGACGAGGACGTGGTCGACCGGCTCGTGGCCGAGGTCCTGGCCGCGGCCGGCCCGGCGCTCGACCCCGCCGCCCCGAAGGTCGTCTACGAGGTGGCGGGCTGGTCGGCCGCGCTGCAGACGGAGCTGGTGGACGCGCTGACCGACGCGGCGGTGCCCTTCGAGTGGAACGTCGACGGCGACCTGGTGGTGCTGGCCGACGACGAGGAGCGGGTCGAGGCCCTGTTCGACGCCCTGCCCGACGACGAGGAGGGCGGTGGCGCCGACGACGGTCTGCTGCTCCACGAGACGCTGGACCAGCTGTTCGTGGCGGCCGACCGGCTGGCCCGCCGTCCTGCGGACGCCCGGGCCACGGTCGACGCCGTCGAGGGCGCCGCCGCGCTGGCCGCCATGTCCCTCCCGTTCGGGTTCGACGGCCCGGCGTGGGAACGGCTCGTCGGCCAGGCCACGGGGCTCGCCGCCGCGCTCGACGGCGGCGAGGACGCCGAGGGGGCGACCGACGACGCCGACGTGGCCGAGCTGGCCACTGCGCTGCGCGCGCTCGTGGCGCAGTACGTCTGAGGGCACGGGCCGACCACCCCGGGCGACTGCGGCGGGGCGGCCGGCCCACGGTACGGTGCGGCCGTGCTGCTGGCCGAGGTGGAGGCCTTCTACTCCCGTCCGATCGCCCCGACGCGCCGTCTCGCGCTCGGCGACCTGGACCTGCCGTGCGACCCCGCCCCGGGCTACGGCGGGCTGCTCCTCGGTGCCGTGGTGGCCCGGTTCGCCCGGGACCTCCACGCCGACGACCACGACGACGTCGCGGCGCTGCTGGCCCACCTGGAGCACTACGGCCAGGTGCCCCAGCCCCGTCTGCGCCACCGGCTGCAGCTGGACTCGGTGGGCCTCCAGCGCTGCGTGCACCGGCTCCACGGTGACGGCGACGACCTGCGGATCGAGCTCGACGAGGGCAACGGCACGGCCACCCAGCACGTGCTGTGCGCGCTGTACGCGGCGGCGACGCTGCCAGAGGGCACGCGCTCGGCGGTCATGACCACGCTGCGCCGGGCGATGGGCTGGCGCGGCTGCATGGGCGACGCCCTCATCACCCACCTGAGCGGCCGCGTGGCCGGGATGACGGTCACGGCCGTGGGCGACCCCGTGGCGTGGGCCATCGGCGTGCTCGACCTGCGCTCGGGCCCCGTGCCCAGCCGCAAGGACGTGCAGCGTGCGTTCCGCGACCGGCTCCGCGACGCGCACCCCGACCACGGCGCGGCCGACGACGACGCGGCACAGCGCATCGCCGAGCTGTCCGAGGCCCGGCGCATCCTGCTCGGCTGATGGCGCGCCGTCGCCGGCCCGCCCAGGTCCGCGGCGTCGTGCTGTTCCCCGGCGCCGGCACGGCGTCGGACCACCCGTCGCTGGTCGCCCTCGCGGAGGCACTCGACCCGCTCCCGGTGTTCCGGCGCGACTTCCCCTACCGGCTGGCGGGGCGGAAGGCCCCCGACCGGGCCCCCGTGCTGGTCGAGGCGGTCCGGAGGGCGGTGGCCGAGGTCTGCGACGAGCTGGGCACGACCCCCGAGCACCTGGTGCTGGGTGGCCGGTCCATGGGCGGGCGCATGTGCACGATGGCCGTGGCCGGCCGGCCCGACGGCGAGCCGCTCCCCGCCGCCGGCGTGCTGCTGCTCGGGTACCCGCTCCACCCGCCGGCCACGCCCGAGCGCCTGCGCACCGAGCACCTGCCCGACGTCCGCGTCCCGGCGCTGTTCGTCTCGGGCGACCGGGACCCGTTCGGGACGCCGGAGGAGCTGGCGGCGGCCCTCCAGCTGGTGGGTGGGCCGGTCACGTCGGTCACGGTGCCGGGCGCCCGCCACGAGCTGTCGGGCTGCGACGACCTGGTGGCCCGCGCGGTCAGGAAGTGGCTCGGCCTGCCGGTCACTCGTTGAGCTCTTCGAGCTCCTTGCCCCGGGACTCGGGGAGCAGCAGCGCCAGGAGGCCCGCGGTCACGGGGGCAACGGCCAGCAGGGTGAACGTCCAGCCGAACCCGCGGCTGTCGGCCAGGCGCCCGGCGACCAGCAGCCCGAGCACCGAGCCACCCACCCCGACCGCGGACAGCGCCCCGCGCACGGCGCCCCGCCGGCCGGTCGGGAAGAGCTCGGAGCCGATGACGCCCATGGCCGGGATGCACAGTGCCCCGACCATCGAGCCGAGCAGCGAGGCCAGCCACATGGGCGGCCCGGACACCGAGAAGAAGATGGCGTTGAACACGCCGACGCCGATCAGGCCGGGCACGATGGCGGCGCGGCGGCCCCGGGTGTCGGCCCAGCGGCCGCCGACGACGATCCCGATCGCCCCGGGCGTGCTGGTCACGATCAGCAGCACGGCGATGAGCGTGGCGCTCATGCCCCGGACCTCCCGCATGTACTGGTTCTGGAGCTGTGAGGTGGGGGCCACGAAGACGTTGACCAGCAGGAACAGCGACCCGACCAGCACGAACCGGCCCGGCCGGACCCTGCC
>CAIYXG010000107.1 GCA_903930035.1 uncultured Actinomycetes bacterium
CCTCGCGTCGAAATCGAACTTGTACGCCGAGGGAAGGGGGTTAGCGGCGTGGAGGGGAGGGGAGAGGAGAGGAGGGGGGCTAGAGCGGGGCGCCGGGGTGCAGGACGGTGCAGCCGGCGGGGACCCGGCTGGCCTTGCCCAGCCAGAACCGGTGGTCCGCGGCCTTGAGCAGCGCGTGGTCGCCCGAGGTGTTGCCGTACGACCACAGCTCGGGCGCCGGGTCACCGGTCGACTCGAGCCACCGCCGCAGCCGCACGACCTTCTCCTCGGCCCGCACGTTGGGGCCGACGAGCGCACCGGTCAGGCGACCGTCGACCACCTCGGTCTCGACCGCGATCACGTGGTCGACCCCGAGCGCCGCGGCCACGGGCCGGAGGTACTGGACCATCGAGGCCGACACGAACACGGTCTCGAACCCGTCGTCCACGTGGGCGCGCACCCGCTCCACCATGAACGGACGCAGCCGGGAGGCCAGCAGGTCCTGCGCGTAGGCGGCGCCGAGCGCGTCGAGCTCGTCGGCCGACCGGCCGGCCAGGAGCAGCTCCACCATGCGGGCCTTCACGTCGTCTCGGTTGCGCAGGTTGACCGTGCCACGGGCGCCGTGGAGGCCGAGCTGCGCCGCGACCGACGCGAACTTGGCCGACCCGGTGGCCTTCACCAGGAACGGCACGAGCGTGTCCCGCCTGGAGACGGTCCCGTCGAAGTCGAACGCGGCGACCCTGCGCGTCATGGCAGGGAACCCCGGGGTGTCCCGTCGACGTCGAACGCGGCGACCTTGCGCGTCATGGCGGGCGCAGGACCTAGAGGTCGGCGCGGTGCTCGAAGTAGGCGACCAGCCGGTCCAGGGTCGCCTCCAGGTTGCCCTGGTTGCGCTTCGGCCAGCCCATCAGCTCGACGTACTGGGTGGACTTCGAGGTCGACCAGTCGAAGGTCTCGGTCACCACGGTGCCGCCGTCGTCGGACGGCTCGAGCCGGTAGCGCCACCGCCAGCCGCCGACGTGGGCCCAGGCGATCAGCCGGTCCTGCTCGAACTCCACGACCGTGTTGGAGATCAGGTAGGGGAGGACGATCCGGTTGGACGTCGTGAACTTGTCGCCGAGCGAGAGCTCCTTGGCGGTGCTGCGGGTGCCGGTCACGTGGCCGGACCCGTCGATCACCGAGTGCATCGACGGGTCGCGCAGCAGGGCGAACACCTTCTCGGGAGGTGCGGGCACGGTGCGGGTCGCGCTCACGCTCTTGTCGGCCATCGGAACCCTCCGGTCATGCGGACGACCACCCTTGGCGGGCGGCCGTCAGGCGGCGAGGACTGACCGTAGTGCGCCGTCGAGGTCGGGCTGGCCGAACTCGAAGCCGGCGGCGGTCAGCGCAGCCGGGGCGACCCGGGTGGAGGTGAGCAGCAGCGAGTCGGCCAGCTCCTTGCCGAACAGCAGCCGCGGCCCGGCCATCGGGATGATGGTGGTGGGGCGGTGGAGCGCCCTGCCGAGGGCCTTGGTGAACTGGGCGTTGGTCGCGGGGTTCGGGGCGACCAGGTTGACCGGGCCGGCGACGTCGGCGGTGAGCAGGAACTCGGTGGCGGCGATCTCGTCGGCGAGGGTGATCCAGCTCATCCACTGCGTCCCCTTGCCGGCCCGCCCGCCGGCGCCCAGCTTGAAGAAGGGCAGCTGCTTGCCGAGGGCGCCGCCCTCGGGGGTGAGCACGATGCCGGTGCGCAGGAACGCCGTGCGGATCCCCGCCTCGACGGCCGGTGCGGCGGCGGCCTCCCACTCGACGCACACCGAGGCCAGGAAGTCATTGCCGGCCGGGGCGGTCTCGTCCACGACGCGGTCGCCGGTGTCGCCGTAGTACCCGATGGCCGACCCCGACAGCAGCACCTTGGGCGGCGACTGGAGGCCGGCCAGCGTGCGGGCCACCAGCGCGGTGCCCTCCGTGCGCGACGTCCGGATGCGCTCCTTCTGCTCGGCGCTCCAGCGCTTCTCGCCGATGCCCTCGCCCGCCAGGTGGACGACGGCGTCGATCCCCTCCAGGCCGGCGGCGTCGATCGTCCCGGCGGCCGGGTCCCAGCGCACGGTGTCGCTCCCGCCGCCGTCCGAGCGGACCAGGCGCAGGACGCGGTGGCCCTGCGCGGCGAGCGATCGGGTGAGCGCAGTTCCGATGAGGCCCGAGGCCCCGGTGACGGCAATGTCCATACCGGGGCCAACCGGCGCGGGCGCCGCGCTGTTCCCCGGCGGTCAGGCCGGCCGCGCTAGCGGTCGCTGACCTTGCGCCAGATGCCGCGGGGCAGGTTGGTGAAGACCGCGAACAGGAGCTTGAGCAGCCCGGGCGCCCACACGACCTCCTTGCCCTTGGCCAGTCCGTCGCAGATGAGCTCGGCGACCTTCTCGGGGGTGGTCGAGAACGGCGCGGCGTCCATGCCTTCGGTCATCTTGGTCTTCACGAACCCGGGCCGGACCACCATGACCTTGATCCCGGTGCCGACGAGCGAGTCGCCGAGCCCCTGCGCGAAGGCGTCGAGCCCGGACTTGGTGGAGCCGTAGACGTAGTTGTCCTTGCGGGTGCGGACGCCGGCCACGGACGACATGACGACGAGCGTGCCGTGCCCCTGCCGGCGGAACCGCTCGGTGACGGCGAGCGACGACGACACCAGTCCGCCGAAGTTGATGGCGACGGCGGTGGCGGCGAACGCGGGGTCGGCGTCGAAGGCGGCCTGCGAGCCCAGGATGCCGGCGGGCGCGTACACCAGGTCGATGTCGCCGAACCGGTCGAACACGTCGTCGACCACCGCCTGGTGCGACGCCGGGTCCGTCGACTCCCACAGGACCGTCTCGACCGTGGTGGCCCCGGCGGCGCGCAGGTCGTCGGCCACGGCGTCCATGCCGTCCTCGGGCCGGCCGGCCAGGACGACGGTGCGGCACCGGCCCGCCACGAGCTGCAGGCACAGCGCCCGTCCGATGTCCGAGCCCCCGCCCAGCACGAGTACCGACTGGATCTCCCCGAGTGCGTCCTGCACGTGCGTCCCCTGTTCCCTCTGCTCCGGCCCGCGGCCGGTGACCGGCTCCCCAGTATGGAGGGCCGTCCCGTATCCTCCACCGGGTGAGCACCCGGATGCTGATCATTCTCGCCCTCGTCTGCGGACTGCTCATCCTGGGGGCGTTCGCCGTCCAGGCCCTGCAGGTGCTCTGACGCCCCCGCCGGCACCGGCCTGACCTGCCGCCCGGCCGCGTACTCCCTTCGGCCCCGGGTGCTGCCGGTGGGTAGCATCCCCTTCCGTGACGGAACAGCAGCAGTTCGACCTGGTCGTGATCGGCGGCGGCCCCGGCGGCTACGCCGCCGCCCTCTACGGAGCCTCGGCGGGGTTGTCGGTGGCCCTGGTCGAGAAGGACAAGGTGGGCGGCACGTGCCTCCACCGGGGGTGCATCCCCGCCAAGGAGCTGCTCGAGACGGCGGCCGTCGTGCGCATCGCCAAGTCGGCCGGCGACTTCGGCATCGACCTGGAGCTGAAGTCGTTCAACTTCGCCCGGGTCACGGAGCGCAAGCAGCAGGTCATCGACACGCTCTTCAAGGGCGTGAGCGGGCTGCTCAAGGGCCGCAAGGTCACGATGTTCGCCGGCACCGGCTCGCTCGGGGCCGACCACGTGGTCGAGGTCGTCGGCAACGACGGCGAGCGGGCCACCCTCCGCGGCACCCACGTCGTGCTGGCCAGCGGCTCGGCCCCCCGCAACATCCCGGGCTTCGAGCCCGACGGCACCCGCATCCTCAACTCCGACTCGTTCTTCGACATGCAGTCGGTGCCCCGCAGCGCCGTGGTCATCGGCGGCGGCGCCATCGGGTGCGAGTTTGCGTCCACGCTGTCGGACCTGGGGTCGCAGGTGACCATCCTGGAGGCCCTGCCCAAGATCCTCCCGGGCTGCGACGGCGACGTCACCCGCGTCGTGCTCCAGTCGTTCAAGAAGCGCGGCATCGAGGTCCGCACCGGTACCGCCGTGACCGGCGTGCAGGTGGCCGAGGACCACTCGCGGGTCGTGCAGCTCGCCGAGGGCGACCCGGTGGTGTGCGACGTCGTGGTCGTCTCGGTCGGGCGCGTGCCCGTCACCGAGGGCCTCCTGCGCGAGGGCACGGCCGTCGGGATCTCCGAGCGCGGCCACATCGAGGTCGACGGCACCTGCCGCACCGCCGAGCCCGGCGTCTGGGCCGTCGGCGACGCCATCAACACCCCGCAGCTGGCGCACGTGGCCTTTGCCGAGGCCATCGTGGCGGTCAAGGACATGCTCGGCGAGTCCCCGGCCGGGGTCGACGCCGCCAAGGTGCCGTGGGCCATCTACTGCCACCCCGAGGTCGCCTTTGCCGGCCTGTCCGAGGACGCCGCCACGGAGGCCGGCCACCAGGTGGTGACCTCCAAGCACAGGTTCGCCGGCAACAGCCGCGCCCAGGTGCTGGGCGAGACCG
>CAIYXG010000108.1 GCA_903930035.1 uncultured Actinomycetes bacterium
CGACGGCGTCCTTGGCCTTCTCGGAGGCCTGCTGGACCAGACCGGCCTTGTCGCCCGCCTTCTCCTCGACCATGTCGGACACCTTGTCAATGCCCTCCTTGACCTTGTCCTTGTTGCCGGCCACCAGGTCCTTGGCCTTGTCCAGGAAGTCGTTCATGACGTGCTGCCTCCGTGTCCGTCGGGCGACCTCTGCCGCCCGTACCCAGCGGCACGACCGTAGTGAGCGGTCGGCGCACGGTCGATGGCCGGTCGTCCAGATCCCTGCCACCGTGGGTGGCGCCGCCGCTACGCTCGGGCCGTTGTCCGACGTGTCCGCCCTGTCCGCCCTGCGCCTGTTCGACGGGACCGACCGCGCCGCCCTCGAGCAGGTGGCGGTTGGGTTCGAGGAGCTTCCGTTCTTCGCCGGCGACGTGCTCTACCGGCAGGGTGACCCCGGGAGCAGCTTCCTGCTGGTGACCGCCGGCCGCCTGGCGGTGCTGCGGGTCGACGGGCTCGAGGAGCACGAGCTGCTCGAGGCCGGGCCCGGGTCCGTGCTCGGCGAGCTGTCGATGCTGACGGGACGCCACCGCATGGCGACGGTGGTCGCCCGGACCGACGGCCTCGTCCTGGTCGGCGACGACGCACTGTTCGACCGGCTCGTGCACCTGGTCCCGGTCCACGACCGGGTGGCCGAGGTGATCGCCCGCCGGGTCGCCGAGCTCACCGCCCCGGTCCCCGTCGCGCTCGCCGACGGCACCCCGGTCGAGGTGCGCCCGCTCCTCCGCTCCGACCGTGGGACCCTGGACGACCTGATCCAGCGGCAGTCCGACGAGACGCTCCGCCGACGCTTCTTCTCACCCGGACACCCGGGGCCCCGTGTCGTCGACCACCTCGTCGAGATCAACTACCTGGACCACTTCGCGTGGGGCGTCACGGCCGACCACGGCGAGGCGGGCGTGGCCACCGCCCGCTACGTCCGGCTGCGGGACGACCCGGCCACGGCCGAGCTGGCCTTCGGCGTCGCGGACGAGTTCCAGGGCCGCGGGCTGGGCACGCTGCTCCTGGGCGCCCTCGGCTGGGCGGCGGCCGAGGCCGGCATCGACCACTTCACCGCCGAGGTGCTGGTGGACAACCTCCCGATGCGGGCCGTGCTGGCGAAGGCGGGCGGCGTGCCGGAGGTCCCGTCCATGGGCACGGTGCACGTCCGGCTCGAGGTCGCCGGGGCCAAGGCGCTCCTGGACCGTCGGGCCGGGGAGGCGCTGCGCCTCGCCGCGCGGGAGGTCGTGACCGCAGCGGGCCTTGCGCTCGTCGAGCCGGGCTGAGCGTTCAGCCCGCCGGCGCGTCGAGCTGCAGCCGCGCCGCGAGGACCTCGACGTCGTCGGGCTCGAGCGCCTCGCACGCCACCGCCCAGACCTGGTCGAACCACTCCGCCGGCGCACCGGCCCGGATCGCGCCCAGCACCTCGGTCCGGTCCTCGACGTTCATCGCCGGGAGCATCAGGATCATCCCGTCGAGCTTCTCCTCGGGCGGGACCGCCGCGACGAAGGCCTGTTCCAGCTCGCGGACGCCGTCGACGCCGATCGCCGCCTCGAGCGCCGGCAGCACCGTCCGCTCCTCGACGTCGACGTGGGCCAGGTACTCCGAGGTGAACCGTGCAAGGTCCAGGTGGAGGGAGAACATCGCCGCCCGCGGGTCGGCCGCCCCCTCGAGGGCCTCGGCGGCCTCGACGAGCGCCTGGAGCTGGGGGTCCAGGGCGGCGTGCGCGGCGGCGACCTGCGCACCCAGCTCGGGGAGGTGGTGCTCGACCACCGGGCCGGTGACGGCGTCCTCGGTCCTCGTGTGGGAGTCCATGACGTCGACCACGAGCGCCAGCGTGGCCACGAAGTCCTCCCGGGCCTGCTCGTCGAACGGGTCGATCGAGCCCGAGTCGGTCACCAGCAGCGCCAGCCCCCATCGGATGCCCTTGTGGATGTCGCGCCACAGCGACGTGGTGGGGACGGGACGTTCGGCCATGGGCGGATCGTAGGCGGGGGCGGCGGTCAGCGGCGCCGTCGGGCGGCGGCCCGCGCCTCGTTCTCCGCGACCCGCACGCGGCAGATGTCCACGACCACGTCGGCCGGCACCGGCCGGTCCGGCGTGAAGTGCACCGCGGACCTGGTCATGGAGAACCCGTCGAGGCGGTCCCGGAACTGCTCGAGCGTGTAGGCGACGTAGAGGCTGCAGAAGCTGGAGTTGCGGGCGAACGCGGCGACCATGCCGTGGTGCACCACCGTGGGCAGCCGGTACGAGATCACCTCCTCGCCGCCGGGGACCACCGAGTGGACCAGCCGCCGCACGCGCTCGAGCGCCGACCGCTCCGGCTCGCCGACCCCGGCGAGGTACTCGTCGACGGGCGTGGGGGCCGTGCGGAAGGTGCGGCCGTCGGCGGCGAGGGCCCCTTCCAGGAGGTCCAGCGCCCGGGGGCCGACCCCGTGCAGCGCCGCCAGGTCGTCCCGCGCGCAACGGGCCAGGTCGTCGAGCCGCAGGACCCGTGCCTCGGCCAGCGCCCGGCGGGCCGGCGCACCGACGGCGAACGGCAGGTCCGAGTCGTCGGGGAGGTCGACCACGGCTCAGCCGGCCGACGGCACGATCACACGCTCCGCGAACTCCCCCACCAGCTCCGGGACGTCGCCGAAGAAGAGGAACGACGGGACGACGACGCGGTCCACGCCGAGGGCCTCGAGCTCCTGCACCGCCCCGACCGGGTCGTCGCCCATCACGTCGGCGTTGCCGTAGGTGACCTCGACCGCCCGGGGGTCACGGCCGGCTGC
>CAIYXG010000109.1 GCA_903930035.1 uncultured Actinomycetes bacterium
CACCACCCCCGTGGGCACGTCGTCGAGGTGGGCCAGCTCGAAGCACCCGAGTCGGAGCACGGCCAGGTCCAGCACCGGCATGCGGTCGAGCGTCCAGCCCTTGGCCAGGCGGCCGACCACTTCGTCGAGCTGGTCGCGGTGGGTGAACACGCCCCGCACCACCTGCTCCGTGTAGGGCTCGGGCGCCAGCACCTGCTCGCCGAGCACGCCGTCGGCGTCGAGGTCCTTCATCGCCGCCTCGTACAGGAGGTGCAGCGCCCGCTCCCGGGCCTCGCGGCGGCCGGCAGCGACCGGCCGCATGGCCGGGCGGGGCGAGGTGGCGCCGTCGTCGGTCACGCGCGGGAGATGAACTCGCCGCTGCGGGTGTCGACCTTGATCCGCTCGTTCGGCTCGATGAAGAGGGGCACCTGGACCACCAGGCCGGTCTCGAGCGTGGCCGGCTTCTTGGCGCCCGAGACCCGGTCGCCCTGGATGCCGGGCTCGGTCTCGGCGACGTGGAGCTCCACCGAGGCCGGCAGGTCGACGCCGATGATCTCGGTGCCGTACATCATGATCGTGACGTTGGAGTTGTCGACGACGTAGTTGGCGGCGTCGCCCATCGTGGCGGCCGGGACGCTCAGCTGGTCGTAGGTGGACGAGTCCATGAGGACGTAGTCGTCGCCGTCGCGGTAGAGCAGCTGCATGTCCTTCTTGTCGATGATGGCCCGCTCCATCTTCTCGCCCGCCCGGAACGTGCGCTCGACGACGGCGCCGTTGCGGACGTTCTTGAGGGTCGTGCGGACGAACGCCCCGCCCTTGCCGGGCTTGACGTGCTGGAACTCGACCAGCGAGAACAGCCCGTCCTCGAGGTCGAGCGACATGCCGTTCTTGAAGTCGGAGGTCGAGATTTGGGGCACGATGGCGTTCCTGTCTGCTTGGCCGGGCCGTCGTCAGACGACCATCGGGTCCTTGGGGGCCAGGGTGAGGCGCTCGCACCCGTCCTCGGTGACGAGCACGGTGTCCTCGATGCGGACGCCGCCGATCCCGGTGAGGTAGACGCCGGGCTCGACGGTGACCACGTGGCCGGGC
This sequence comes from uncultured Actinomycetes bacterium, assembly GCA_903930035.1. Classification (GTDB taxonomy): domain Bacteria; phylum Actinomycetota; class Acidimicrobiia; order Acidimicrobiales; family Microtrichaceae; genus CAJANQ01. The sequence goes on from CAIYXG010000109.1 coordinate 1,069, forward strand.
CGGAGGGTAGCAGTCGAGCGGGACGAGACCCGGGGCTCCTCGTGGATGTCGAGGCCCACGCCGTGCCCGGTCGAGTGGAGGAACGCGTCACCCATCCCGGCCGCCTCGATCAGGTCCCGGCACGCCGTGTCGACCGTCGCACAGTCGACGCCGGCCGCCACCGCGGCGACGCCGGCGGCCTGGGCGCCCAGGACCACGTCCAGCATGTGCCGGCGCTCCTCGTCGAGCGACCCGACGCCGAGCGTGCGGGTCATGTCGGAGTGGTAGCCGTCGACGAGCGCACCGAAGTCCACGACCACCAGGTCGCCCTGCTCGATCCGCCGGTCCGACGGGGTGTGGTGCGGCCGCGCCCCGTTGGGCCCGGACGCGACGATGGTCTCGAAGCTCAGGTCGTCGGCGCCCAGGCGGCGCATGGTGGCGTCGAGCTCGGCGGCGAACTCGGACTCGGTGAGCCCGTCGCACAGCCGGTGCCGGACCGTGTCGAGCGCCCGGTCCGCGATGGCGGCCGCCGCACGGATGCGGGCCACCTCGCCGGCGTCCTTGGTCAGGCGGAGGGTCTCGACGACGGCGGTCGTCGGGACGGCCCGGCAGCCGCCCGCCCCTGCATCGAGGAGCCCGGACAGGCGCTGCTGGGCGGACCACGTGACGGTGTCGGCCTCGAGGCCCAGCGTGGGGAGCCCCAGGCGGGCCACGTGCTCGACCACGGTCGCCTCGGCCTCGTTCACCACCTCGACGGTGGCGGTCACGCCCGCGGCCTCGAGCTCGGCGGCGGCGCGGTCCCGGTACCGGCCGTCGGTCACGAAGACCGTGTCGGTCGGGGTCACCAGCAGCAGGGCGGCCGAGCCGGTGAAACCGGTGAGGTAGCGCACGTTGGTCAGGTGGCCCACGAGCAGCTCGTCGGTCCCGAGCGCCGGGTCGGCGAGGGCGGCACGCAGACGGCCGAGACGGCCGGCGACGTCCATGGGCGGGAGGGCAGTTCGGTCGAGGTCCACGGGCCGAGCCTACGGCGCCCGGTGCCCGATCAGGCCGGCGACGGTCTCCAGCGCGACCCGGTAGCCGTCGCCGCCCAGTCCGGCGACGGTCGCCGCGGCGACCGGCTCCACGACCGAGACGTGCCGCCACTCCTCGCGCTGCTTGGGGTCCGAGAGGTGGAGCTCCACCACCGGGCAGTCGAGCGCCGCCAGGGCGTCGTGGAGGGCCCACGAGTAGTGCGTGAGGGCGCCGGGGTTGATGACCACTGCGGCGCAGCGTCCCCGCGCACCCTGGATGGCGTCGACCAGGACGCCCTCGTGGTTGGACTGCAGGTGCTCGAGGTCCAGGCCGGCCGCGTCGGCCGCACCGCGGGCCGTCGCCACGTGCTCCTCCAGGGTCGCCGTGCCGTAGACCTCGGGCTGGCGGGTGCCCAGGAGGTTCAGGTTGGGCCCCGAGAGCAGCAGGACCAGCGGACGGCCGCTCACCGGACCGCCGCCAGCGTCGCCCGGACCACCTGCGGGTCGACCCCCGTCACGACCTCGACCCCGTCCGGGCCCGTCAGGGCGAAGACCAGCCCCTCGTTGCGGACCTTCTTGTCGCGGGCCATCAGCTCCATCAGCTGGTCGTCCTCCAGGCCGTCGGGGACGGTGGTCGGCAGGTCGTACCCGGCCACCACCCGACGGTGCTCGGCCACCTCGGCGTCGTCGATCCGGCCCAGCGCACGGGCGAGCTCGGCCGCGTAGACCAGGCCCACGGCGACGGCCTCGCCGTGGCGCAGGTCGTGGCCGCCGGCGATCTCGATCGCGTGCGCCAGCGTGTGCCCGTAGTTCAGGACGGCGCGCCGGCCGGACTCCCGCTCGTCGGCGGCGACGACCTCGGCCTTGATCTCCACGCAGCGCGCCACCCGCTCGTCGAGGGGCAGCTCGTCCAGGCGCCCGCCGCCGAGCCAGTGGTACTTGGCCAGCTCGCCCAGGCCGCAGCGCCACTCGCGGGGCGGCAGCGTCGCCAGGGTCGCCGTGTCGCACAGCACGGCCGACGGCTGCCAGTAGGTGCCCACCAGGTTCTTGCCCTCCGGGAGGTTCACGCCGGTCTTGCCGCCCACGGCGGCGTCGATCTGGGCCAGGAGCGACGTGGCCACGTGGACCACGGGGATCCCCCGGTGGTACACGGACGCGGCGAACCCGGCCACGTCGGTGACGAGGCCACCGCCGACACCGACCACGCAGTCCGACCGGGTCAGGCCCCACTGCGCCCACTCCGAGCAGAGGGACTCCACGGTGGACATGCGCTTGTACGGCTCGCCCTGCCCGACCTGGCTCACGAGCTGGTCGCAGCCGGGGTCGACCTCGACCCCGATGCCGGCCTGCGTGACGACCGCGACGCGGCGCACGCCGTCGGGCAGGACCGACGCCAGCTCGGCGGCCGCGCCCTCCCCCACCAGGACGGGGTACCCCCGGCCACCGGGCAGCGGCACCTCGACCGTGATCATCGGGCGCGTCCGGTCACTGGGCACCCCGCGTCGCGAGGAGGTCCTCGAGCAGCGCGTCGACCGCGTCGACCACGTCGTCGACGGAACGGCCGTCGACGGTCAGCGCGGCGTCGGCGACCGCCTCGTAGAGCGGCGCCCGCTCGGAGGCCATCCGGGCCAGACGGTCCGCCGCGGCGCCCGTGCCGCCGGCCAGGAGGGGCCGGTCCTCGGACGTCCCCGCCAGCCGCCCGGCCAGCGCCGCCGGGTCGGCCCGCAGCCAGACCACCGTCGCCCGCCCGGACAGCAGTGTGCGGTTGTCGGCGTCGAGCACGATGCCGCCGCCCGTGGCGATCACGGCCG
>CAIYXG010000110.1 GCA_903930035.1 uncultured Actinomycetes bacterium
ACGACACCAAGACCGTGTTCGAGGACCAGTTGAAGGCCGTGGTACGCGCCAGTCGTCGTTACGGCGACGGCAGCACGAACCTCGCACTGCTCACCGACGGACTGCGCGCCGAACGCGAACAGGGCATCACGATCGACGTGGCCTACCGGTTCTTCTCGACCGAGCACCGGAAGTTCATCGTGGCCGACACGCCGGGCCACGAGCAGTACACGCGCAACATGGTCACCGGTGCGTCCACGGCCGACGTGGCGGTCATCCTGGTCGACGCCCGCCAGGGCGTGCTGACCCAGACGCGCCGCCACAGCTTCCTGGTCTCCCTGCTGGGGATCCGCAAGGTCGTGCTGGCCATCAACAAGCTGGACCTGGTTGGCTACTCCCAGGACACGTTCGACCAGATCGACGCCGAGTACCGGGCGTTCGCCGCCGAGATCGGGCTGGAGGACGTCGTCAGCATCCCGCTCTCGGCGCTCCGGGGCGACAACGTCACCACGGCGTCGCCGGCGACGCCGTGGTACTCGGGGCCCTCGCTCATCGAGTACCTCGAGCAGGTCGAGATCGACGACGCGCTGGCGGCCGCGCCGTTCCGCATGCCGGTCCAGTGGGTGAACCGTCCGAACCTGGACTTCCGCGGGTTCTCCGGCCAGGTCGTGGGCGGCACCGTGCGGCCGGGCGACCGGGTGCGGGCCGTGCCGTCGGGCCAGGAGTCCCACGTCGCCCGCATCGTGACGGCCGACGGCGACCTGGACGAGGCGGTGGCCGGACAGTCCGTGACGCTCTGCCTCACCGGCGAGATCGACGTGTCGCGCGGCGACGTGCTGGCGACGGCCATGGACCCGCCCGGCGTGGCCGACCAGTTCGAGTGCCACCTGGTGTGGATGGCCGAGGAGGAGCTGCTCCCCGGCCGGCCGTACCTGCTCAAGCTCGGCACCCGCACGGTCACGGCGACCGTCGCCCAGCCCAAGTACGCGGTCAACGTGAACACGCTCGAGCACACGGCCGCCCGGACCCTGCAGCTCAACGAGATCGGGGTGTGCAACCTCAACCTGGACCGGCCCGTGCCGTTCGACCCCTACTCGGCCAACCGTGACATGGGCGGCTTCATCCTGATCGACAAGTTCACCCGGGCCACCGTGGCCGCCGGCCTGCTGCACTTCGCCCTGCGCCGGGCCGACAACGTCCACTGGCAGGCCGTCGAGGTCGACAAGGACGCCCGGGCCACCCAGGCCGGCCACCGGCCCGCCCTGGTCTGGTTCACCGGCCTCTCGGGCTCCGGGAAGTCGACCGTCGCCAACCTGGTCGAGCAGCGGCTGCACACGCTCGGCTACCGGACCTACCTGCTCGACGGCGACAACGTCCGCCACGGCCTGAACAAGGACCTGGGCTTCACCGACGCCGACCGGGTGGAGAACGTGCGCCGCGTCGCCGAGGTCGGCCGGCTCATGGTGGACGCCGGGATGATCGTGCTGGCCTCGTTCATCTCGCCGTTCCGGGCCGAGCGGCGCATGGCCCGCGACCTCGTGGACGACGGCGAGTTCGTCGAGGTGTTCGTGGACTCCGGCCTGGAGGCCGCCGAGTCCCGCGACCGCAAGGGGCTCTACGCCAAGGCCCGGCGCGGCGAGCTGGTGAACTTCACGGGCATCGACTCGCCCTACGAGGAGCCCGAGTCGCCCGAGGTCCACCTGGACACCAGCGGGCCGGCCACCGCCGAGGATGCCGCCGAGCAGGTCGTCGCCTACCTGCGTGCGGCGGGGATCGTCCCGGCGTGACCCCCTCGTTCCGGCGGGACCTCAACGTCGGCACCACCTGGTCGCTGCCGGCGTGGAGCACCGGCCCGCAGGGCGACGAGCAGGCGGTCCTCGAGGCCGCCGTCGCCGCCGGGTACCAGGGCGTGCAGGGCGCCAACCCCCGCCGCTGCCGCGACCTGGGGCTGGTCCCCACCACGTTCGCCATCCAG
>CAIYXG010000111.1 GCA_903930035.1 uncultured Actinomycetes bacterium
CGCCCACCGTGGTCCAGCGGGCGCCGACGGCCTCGGCGAGCGCCTCGGCGTCGGCGGTGTCGTCCTCGGGTGCCAGCACCACGAGCTCGTCGACCCCGGCGACGTGGCCGAGCGGGTCGCCGCCCGACGTGGTCCGGCAGTCCGACAGCAGGACCGCCACCCGGCGCCCGGCGGTGGACCGGGCCAGCTGCGCCGCAGCGGTGCGGAGCGCCAGCCCCACGTCGGTCACGCCGAAGCCCCGCAGCCGGAGCAGGTCGCCCACGACCTCGTCGGGGTCACGGGCCTCGTCCTGGGCGCACACGACGACGGCGTCCTCGGCGAAGGCCACGACCGAGCAGTCGAGCGGCACGCGGAACATCACGGCGGCCGCCGCCACGGCGGCCGAGGCGAGACGGTCGCCCGACATCGAGCCCGACCGGTCGACGAGCAGGCAGAGCGAGACGTCCGGCCGCTGCCAGGCGCCCACCACGACGTCGGCGGGGTCCGGGGCGGTGGCGGTGCCCCGTGCGGCCACCAGGGCGTCGAGGGACGCGTCGACGTCCACGTCGCCCTCGGCCTGCGAGAGTCGCACCCGTCGCAGCCGCCCCACGCCGCGTCGGCGCTGCGGCCCGGACCGCGCGGCCTCCACCATGACCCGTCCGGCCTGGGCGCGCGCCAGGGCACGGAGCTGCTCGTCGGTGGCCGCCACCATGTCGGCGAGCAGGGCCATGGCGGCGTCCGGGTCGTCGTCGAGGAACTCGGCCAGCGCGTCGGGGTCGATCACGCCGACCTCGGGCGAGACCTCCTCGAACCGCTCGTGGCGGGAGAGGTCCCGGCGTGAGGTGGTGCGGCGGCCGGCGTCGGCGACGGCCTTCCGGGCGTCCTCGCCCTCCTTGACGTCGTCCTCGGCGTCCGTCGCGCCCCCGCCGGGCGGCGGGGTCAGGCTTTTCCCCGGCTGCCCTCGTCGTCGGCGTCGCCGCGGTCGCCGGTGTCCTCGACCGGCCCCAGGTGGCGCTGCCAGAGCTCCGTCACCACGTCCTCGGCGGTCCGCTTCGCCCCCTCACGCAGCCGGATCCGGCCGGACAGTGCGAGCAGCGAGGCGTCGAGGGTGACGCCGGGGTCGAGCGGCCCGGTGCCCCGGAGCGCCGCGAGCTCGTGCGCGACCAGGACCAGGTCGATCGCGCCGCGCACGGACGACCCGGTGCGCACGTCGGGGTGCTCCCGGCTGTCGCGGACCATGGCGACCACGGCGACGACGGCGTCCGGCCCCAGCGCGGCCGCGGCCACGGGCGCCTCGCGCCCGACCACGAGCGCCACGTCGTCGGCCGACTGGTAGCCCATGACCAGCCGGCAGCAGCGGTCGTAGACGGCCGACGCGATCCGGGCGGTGCCCACGGCGTCAAAGGGGTTCATGGCGGCCACCAGCCGGAAGCCGTCGGCGGCGGCCACCGCCCCGAGCCGCGGGACGTGCACCTCGCCCTCGCTCATGACCCCGATGAGCACGTTGAGCGTCTCCTCGGGGATGCGGTTGATCTCCTCCACGTAGAGCAGGGCGCCGGTGCGCAGCGCGGCCAGGAGCGGGCCGTCCACGAAGTTGTCGGGCGAGTAGCCGTCCGCGAGCACGGCGGCGGGGTCGAACGCGCCCACCAGCCGGGCGGGCGTGAGCTCGGCGTTGCCCTCGACGAACACGAACTCCTGGCCGACCGCCTGGGCGACGGACCGCAGCACGGTGGACTTGCCGGTCCCGGGCGGGCCCTCGAGCAGCAGGTGCCGGCCGGCGGCCAGCGCCGCCACGCCCACCTCGAGCTCGCGC
>CAIYXG010000112.1 GCA_903930035.1 uncultured Actinomycetes bacterium
GAACTCGATGGGCAGCAGGCCGTCGGAGTTGTCGATGGTGAGCGAGACCTCGGCCCGGCCCAGCGCCTGGCGCTTCGCGGCGCCGGCGAAGATGACGTCGTCCATCTTCTGGGAGCGCACGGCCGACGGGGCCTGGGCGCCGAGCACCCAGCCGATGGCGTCGACGACGTTGGACTTGCCGGAACCGTTGGGGCCGACCACGACGGTGACGCCGGGCTCGAGCTGGAGGGTGGCGGCGTCTGCGAAGGACTTGAAGCCTTTGATCTGCAGCGTCTTGAGGAACACGGTGCTCCGGGGTCGTCGTGGGCGGCCCGGGCCCGGGGGCTCAGACCTGGGTCTGTTCGCAGTAGTAGGTGTAGCCCCCGCCGAAGCGGGTCTTCACGATGGGTCCCCGTGCCCGGGGGCTCATCTCACCGTCCCGCTTGTAGACGGCCAGGAACTGCTGGTACTCGCCGGGCTTGCCCGACAGTCCCACCCAGCCGTCTGCGCCGAGACTCGTGCCACCGTACTTGACGGCCTCGTGCACGGTTTCCACCACCGCCCGGTACAGGCGGCGGATCTCCTGGTTGGACAGCTTGGAGGGCTCGCGGTCGTAGCGCAGGCCGGCGTGGAACAGGATCTCGTCGCTGTACATGGGGCCGATGCCGACCAGGAACGTGGGGTCCATGAGGACCGACTTGAGCTTGCCCTCCCGCCGGACCAGGCGCCCCGCAAAGTCGGTCCACGCGATCGGTTCGTCGACCGCGTCCAGCCCCAGCCGGGAGATCTCGGGGTGACGGTCGAGCAGCTCGTCGGCGCCCAGGAGCTCGGCCGTGGCCTGCTTCTTGGGGTCGACCAGCCGGAGCTGGCCGCCCTGGGTGAAGGTGAGGACGAGCGCCGTGCCGGTCGCCGCGGCGTCCTTGGGCTGGTTGCGGGTCAGCCGCGAGCGCTCCCCCAGGGACAGCGCCAGGAACCGGTCGTCGTCGACCTTGAGCAGGAGCAGGAGCCCGGCGCGGCCCACCGAGTGGATCTTCACGCCGACGAGCTCCTTGGCGAAGCCGGCCTTCTTGGGGTGCTTGACGAGCCCGGCGCCCGGGACGTCCACCGACTTCACCTTCTTGTCGGCCACCTCCCGCTCCAGGTCGCGTCGGAGCAGCTCGATCTCCGGCAGTTCAGCCATGGTGTCCCCCTGTACCTGTTGCCGCCCCGCCGCGGGTGTCCTGGTCCGCCACGACCTGCTGGAAGGGCGCCGACGACGGCACCCCGGTGAGCCGCCCGCACGCCTCGAGGGCGGCGGCCTGCTCGGCCTCCTTCTTGGTGCGGCCCTCGCCCGCACCCCGCACCTCGCCGGCGACCACGACGACGGCCCGGAACGTCTTCATGTGCTCCGGGCCCTCCTCGCTCAGCTCGTAGCGCGGCAGCTCGCCGAACTCCTGCGCCGACAGCTCCTGCAGGCGCGACTTGTGGTCGCTCCCGGGGCCGCCCGAGGTGACGGCGTCGATCCGCTCGGCGAAGAGCCGCAGCACCACCCCGGTGGCGGCGTCCATCCCGCCGTCGAGGTACACGGCCCCGAGGACGGCCTCGAGCGCGTCGGACAGGATCGAGGTCTTGGCGCGCCCGCCGGTGGTCTCCTCGCCCTTCCCGAGCGCGACGGCCTCGCCCAGGCCGATCTGGCGGCCGACGCCGGCCAGCGCGACCGCGCTCACGAGCTCCGACCTCCGCCGGGCCAGCACGCCCTCGCTGGTGTCGGGGTCGTCCCGGTACAGGCGGGCGGTGACGACCAGGCCCAGGACCGAGTCGCCCAGGAACTCGAGCCGCTCGTTGGACGGCACGCCGCCGTGCTCGGCGCACCAGGACCGGTGGCGCAGCGCCAGGTCCAGCAGCGAAGGGTCGGCGAAGGAGTACCCCAGGCGGCCGCACAGCGCCGTGCGGACGTCGACAGGGGCGTCGGACGGCTCAGGTCCGGCCTCAGAGTCGGGAGACGACGTAGTCAACGGCATCACGGACAGTTCGGAGGTCGTCGAGGTCCTCGTCCTCGATGCGGAAGCCGACGCTCCGCTCCCCCAGCTCCTCCTCGAGGGCCTCGACCAGCTCGATCAGTGCGAGCGAGTCGGCGTGCAGGTCCTCCGCGAAGGCTGCGTCCTCGGAGATGGAGGACGGTTCGATCTCGAGGATCTCCCCCAGGCGCTCGCGCACCAGCTCGAGGACCTCGTCACGGCTCACCGGGCCGTGCTGGACGTGCGTCTCTGCGGGCACGGACAACTCCCCTCGGCCGCAGCTGCGCGCCGGAAGGCACACATGTTGCGGCGAGCATAACCATGGACGGGACCCGGTCGGGGGACCCGAGGGTGCGACGTCAGTCGACGTCGATGGCCTGACGGCCGCCGTACCAGCCGCAGTTGCCGCACACGACGTGCGGGAGCTTGACGGCGTTGCAGCGCGGGCAGGTGCTGC
>CAIYXG010000113.1 GCA_903930035.1 uncultured Actinomycetes bacterium
CGACGCGCTCGGCGGCGTGCCGGGCCGAGATCTTGTCGCCCATGACGTCGATGGCCTCGGGGCCGGGGCCGATGAACGCCACACCGATGTCGGTGATCCGCTTGGCGAAGTCGGAGTTCTCGGAGAAGAACCCGTAGCCCGGGTGGACGGCCTCGGCGCCCGACCGCTGGATCACGTCGAGCAGCTTGTCGGCGTCGATGTAGCTCTCTGCCGCGGTCTGCCCTCCCAGCGCGTAGGCCTCGTCGGCCAGGCGCACGTGGAGCGCGTCCCGGTCCAGGTCGGAGTAGACGGCGACGGTCGAGATCCCCAGTTCACGGCAGGCCCGGATGACCCGGACCGCGATCTCGCCTCGGTTTGCGATCAGCACCTTGGAAAACACGCCCTATCTTGCCCCCGTGACCTTCGATTCGGCCAAAGCGGCCCTCGCCGGCTCCCGGTTTGCCGACCTCCGGTACACGGCGCGCACCGGGTCGACCATGGTCGACGTGCTCGCGATGCTCGCCGAACCTGCGGCCGAGCCGTCGCAGGCCGTGGTGCTGCTGGCGGACCACCAGACCGCCGGGCGCGGCCGGCTGGACCGGGCCTGGGAGGCGCCGCCCGGTGCCTCGGTGCTGATGACGGTGGGCCTCCCGGTGCTGTCGGTCCCCGTCGAGCGTCGGACGCTGCTCACCTCGGCGCTGGCGCTGGCGGTCGTCGGCGCCCCGTCGGTGGAGGGCGCCCTGCGCATCAAGTGGCCCAACGACCTGGTCGCCCCCGGCGCCGGCGCCGACGGCTCGGACCGCAAGGTGGCCGGCATCCTGGCCGAGCTCCACCGGCTGCCCGGCGAGCCGGCCGACCACGGCGGCGTGCCCGGCCGCGGCGACTGCGTCCTGCTGGGGATCGGGATCAACGTCAACGTCCCGGAGTTCCCCGAGGACCTCGCCAGCCTGGCTGAGTCGCTGCAGCGCCTGATCGGCCACCCGGTCGACCGCGCCCAGCTCGTGGTGGAGGTGCTGACGGCGCTGGAGCAGACCTGGCTGCCGGTCCTGGAGGACACGGCCCGCCCTCCGGACGTGCTGCTCGACGCCTACCGGTCCGCGTCGGCCACGCTCGGGCGGCCCGTCCGGGTCGAGCTGGCCGACGCCGTGCTGTTCGGCAGGGCGACCGACGTGACGGCCAACGGCGAGCTCGTCGTGGTCGACGACCAGCGGGTCGAGCGCCGGCTCTCGGTGGGCGACGGCGTCCACCTGCGTCCGGCGCAGTAGCCCGGGCAGTCCCGACGAGCTCGACGGAGACCGGCCTGCCACGGCGCAGCGCGCCGCGCGGCCGGGCCGGCGACGCGCGGTGGGTACCTACGGGTCGAGGTGGTCGGCGTAGGCCGCGCGGAACGCCGCGGCGGCGGCCCGGGTGAGCGGGCCGGGACAGGCCGGCAGGGCCCGGCCGTCGACCGACCGCACCGCCTGCACGTCGCGGGTGGTCGAGGTCAGGAACATCTCGTCGGTGGTGCCGAGCACGGACATCGGCAGGTCGCGCTCGACGGCCGGCGTCCCGGCCGCGGCGAGCGCCTCGAGGACCAGCTCGCGGGTGATGCCCGCCAGGCACCCCGAGGAGGTCGGTGGCGTGCACAGCACCCCGGCGACGGCCACGAACACGTTGGACCCGGTGCCCTCGCACAGGTGCCCGTCGGTGCTGGCGAACAGCGCCTCCGACGCGCCGGCGGCCTCGGCCCGGGCGAGCGCCACCACGTTGTCCGCGTAGGACGTGGTCTTGAGCCCGGCGGTGGCGGCGCCCGGGTTGCGGGTGAACGGGACGGTGGCCACGTCGGTCGGCCCGGCGAACGGGGGCGCGGCGAGGTCCACGGGCTGGCCGACGACCAGCAGCGTGGGGCCCTCGGTGCCCCGCGACGAGCCCATGGGGCCCGGGCCGCCGGTCACGGTGATCCGGAGCCGCCCGCCCGGCGCCCCGATCCCGCGGGCCACGGCCTCCAGCGCGTCCTGGAGGAGCGCCGCGTCGGGCAGGCCGAGCCCGAGCCCGGCGGCGGACCGGGCGAGCCGGGCCAGGTGCCGCGTGGCGGCGAACGGCGTGCCGTCGAGGACCTTGAGCGTCTCGAACACGCCGTCGCCCACGGTCAGCCCGTGGTCGGACCAGTGGACCGAGGCCGTGGCCGGGTCCACCAGGCGGTCGCCCAGCCAGACGACCTGACGGCCGGCGGCGCTCACCGGGCCCCTCCGGCGCCGACGGCGTCCGTGTCGCGGGCACCGGCCGCCACTGCCAGCAGGCGGCGTGCCTTGAGCTCGGTCTCCTGCCACTCGCCCTCGGGGTCGGAGTCGAACGTGATGCCGCCGCCGGTGCCGAAGTTCAGCTCGTCGTCCGAGATCCAGAAGGTGCGGATGGCCACGTTGAGGTCGCCGGCCCGCCGGTCGGCGTCGACCCAGCCGACCGCCCCGCAGTAGACGCCGCGCGGCTCGGGCTCGAGGCGCCGGATGCTCTGCACCGCGGCGATCTTCGGTGCGCCGGTCACGGAGCCGGGCGGGAACGTGGCGTCCACCGCGTCGGCCCAGCCCATGCCCGGCCGCAGCCGCCCCTCGACGGTGCTCACCAGGTGGAACAGGCCGGGGTGCGCCTCGGTCGCCATGAGGTCGGGCACGGTGACCGATCCCCACTCGCACACCATGCCCAGGTCGTTGCGGACCAGGTCCACGATCATGACGTTCTCGGCGCGGTCCTTGGTCAGGAAGCCGTCGGCGGTGGCGGCCGTGCCCTTGATGGGTGACGAGCGCACCACGTCGCCCTCCCGGGCCAGGAACCGCTCGGGCGACGCGCTCGCCACCTCCACCCCTGCCGACGGGATGCGGACGACCGCCGAGTAGGGCGCCGGGTTGCCCAGTGCGAGGGCGGCGCCGAGGGCGGCGACGTCGCAGTCGCCGTCGGCGGGCAGCGGCGCCCGCAGCCGCCGGGTGAGGTTGACCTGGTAGACGTCGCCGGCGGCGATCTCTCCACGGATGGTCTGGACCCCGGCCACGAAGGCGTCGTGGTCGAGGCTCGACGTCCACGAGGCCGGGTCGGGCCCCACCCAGGGCCGGCCGGGCCACGGGCGGGCGGCGCGCACGTTGGCGAACCGGGCGCAGACCGGCTCGCCGTCGAACGGCAGGACCACCGCCCAGAACCCCGACGAGTCCAGCGCCGCAAGGTCCGAGGTCACGTCGAGCAGGTCGGTGCAGAGGCGGCCGCCCACGACGGCGAGCGGCGGCAGGGCGCGGCGCCGGGCCACGGCCGCCCGGGTCGACGGGCGGGTCGTCGCCGCACGGGGCGGCACGGACGGTGGCACCGGGCGATCCTACGACGGGCCCCTGAGCGAGGTGCCAGCGGTCGTCGCCCCGCGCCCGTGGTTGACCCGGCCCGCACGGGGGCCGCTGCTACCGTCGCCCCGTGGCACGAGGTGGCGCTTCTCCCCGCTCGGGCGGCCGTCGGACGGTCGCCCAGCGCGTGCTGCTCGGGCTGAACGTCGTGCTGGTGGTGGCGTGCCTCGGCACGGCGGCCGCCCTGGCCAAGGTCCGGTCGACGCTGGAGAGCGTCCCGGTGGTGGACATCGGCTCGGCGCAGGCCCCCACGGCGTCGGTCACGGAGCCCCGCAACTTCCTGATCATCGGGACCGACTCGGCGTCGCGCCTCGACGAGAGCGACCCCGTCACCAACGGCCGGGGCAAGCTCGGCCGGCTGGCCGACGTGATCATGGTCCTGCGGGTCGACCCCCGCACCAAGACCGCCCGGCTCATCTCCATCCCGCGCGACACGCGCATCGCACTGGCGCCGGACGGCCGCATGGGCCGCATCAACGAGGCGATCTCGGGCACCAACGGCCCCCGCAACCTGATCCAGACGCTCAAGCGCAACTTCGGCATCTCGATCGACAACTACGTCCAGATCGACTTCTTCGCCTTCAAGCAGCTCGTCGAGGTGCTCGGCGGCGTCCCGGTCTACTTCACGACCCCGGTCCGCGACGCGAACACGGGCCTCGACGTCAAGGAGACCGGCTGCATCCTCCTGGACCGGGACCAGGCGCTCGCCTACGCGCGGGCCCGCCACTTCCAGTTCTACGAGGACGGCAAGTGGAAGAGCGACGGCACCGGGGACCTGGGCCGCATCACGCGCCAGCAGGACTTCATCAAGCGGGCGCTGCGCCGGGCCTCCGACAAGGGCATCCGCAACCCCGGGACCGCGGTGGGCCTGGTCAACGCCGGGGCGCAGGCCGTGGTGCTCGACACCCAGCTCGACGTCGGCACGATCCTCGACCTGGTCGACCAGTTCCGGAACTTCAACCCCGACGCGCTCGTGACCGACCAGGTGCCGACCGTGGCGGCGCCCCGCGGCGGCGTCGCCTACCAGGACGTCGACTGGGAGGGCACGGCGCCCCTGCTGCTCCCGTTCCAGGGCGTCGTGCTGGGCCAGCGGCCGGAGCCGACCGACATCATCGTCGACGTCCGGGGCCGGACCCCGGCCGACCAGGTGACCACGACGTTCCTCGACAAGAAGGGCTTCGACGCCGAGGCCTTCGGGCCGAAGGGCGCCGCGGGCGGCGGCACCACCATCGCCTACGGGCCCGACGGCCGTGACGCCGCCCTGGTCCTGGCCACCTACATGAACACCACGCCCAAGCTGGTGCTCGACCGCACCCTGGTGGGCTACCGGGTGGTGCTCAACCTGGGGGCCGACTTCGACGGCACCCGCGAGGACCCCATCGCGTACGAGGACCTGCCGCCGGGCCTTGCGCCCCTGTCCGCCCCGAGCACCACTGCGCCCGGGACCGCCGAGGACGGCGCGACCTCGACGACCGCGCCGGCCGGCACCGTCACGAGCGCGCCGAGCGCGGACGACGCCAACCGGCCCGCACCCCCGGGGGTCGTGCCCACCGACCCCGAGCGCGCCGCCGCCTGCCGCTAGCGC
>CAIYXG010000114.1 GCA_903930035.1 uncultured Actinomycetes bacterium
GATCTGGCCCGCGTGGCCCAGGAGGTGCTCCTGCGGGAGGTGATCCTGGGGCAGGACCTCTCGGCCGAGGCGGGGCACCGCGTGGTCTTCCGCCGCCCCCGCACGGCCGACTACCGGGCGTCGGTTCACGACATCGCCACGTTCCTGCTCCAGTGGGCCACCGGCGGCCTGCTGTTCCTGTGGGTCACGACGCGCCGGCGCGAGGTGTCGGTCGGCTACGGGTGGCTGCTGCGGGGCACCTACGGACTGCTGGCCGTCGGTGCCGTGGTGGTGGGCGTCCGGTACGACCCCCTCCCGCTCCGCGAGGTCTCGGCCGCCGGGGTCGCGCTGGCGTGCGCCGTGGTGACCTGGAGCTCGTGGCGGCGGCGGGCCGCCGGCGTGGCCGGACAGCGCGAGCGGGTGCAGGTGCGGTCGGCCCGCATCACCGAGATGACCGGGATCGACCGGGCCGAGCAGAAGTTCGACGAGTCGGTCCCCGAGTTCGACCCGCGGCTCGACCTGGTGGCGCCCGCCATCGGCCTCGTCGGCCTGCTGGCCGGCGGCGTCCACGCCGGGAGCCCCGTGTGGCTGTCGGTCGTCCGCACGCTGGTGGGCGCCGCGTTCCTGGGCTGCGTGTCCGACGCCATGCTGCTCGGCCACTGGTACCTCACCCAGCCCGGCCTGCCCCGCGCGCCCCTGCTCGAGCAGGTGAAGTGGCTGCAGCGGATCTGGCCGGTCGAGGTGCTGGTGCTGCTGGTCCCCCCGGGGATGGTGGCCGTGCTGACCGGCAGCGTGAGCGACAACTACGGCGGCATGCTCGGGTGGTTCTGGGTGGCCTGCGCCATCACCACCGGCGTGCTGGCGTACGTGACGCGCCTGGCGCTCAAGGAGCGCTACTACTCCGCCGTCATGGCGGCGACGGGGCTGCTGTACCTGGCGATCCTGACGGCCTTCGGCACCGACCTGGTGGCCCGCGCCGTGCTCTCCCAGGCCGGCGCGTAGCCCGTCGTCCCCGAACCGGGGACGCAACGCGCACCTCTGGCGCAGGGAGGAGCCAGATTTCGGTGGTGCGGGGTGCGGGGCGGCGGGGTCAGCCGACGAGGGCCTCGACGCCGGCGGCGAACACCTCGGTGTGGCGGTCGACGTCGGCGGCCGTGTGGGCCGGGCAGAACAGCGCCATGTTGTGGAACGGCGTGAGCAGCACGCCGCGGTTGAGGCACCACAGGTGCAGGAAGGCGTCGAGCTCGTGGTCGACCGCGGCGGCCGCCTGGCCGCCGTTGCGCGGCGGCGGGCAGAACCAGTACTCGGCCCGGCAGCCGAGCCGGTGCACGTTCCAGTCCAGCGAGTGCGCGTCGATCACCGACTGCACGCCCTCGGTCCAGCGCTCCGCCAGCGGGACGGCCACGGCGAAGTCCTCGGGCCGCAGCGCCGCGTCGAGGGTGGCGTGGACGGCGGCGAGGGCGAGCGCGTTGGCGGTCAGGGTGCCGCCGATCCCGGCCACGTCGGCGTCGTCGCCGGTGGCCGCGGCCATGATCTTCTCGGCGACCTCGGTGGTCATGCCGTAGGCCGCCGCCGGCATGCCGCCGGCGATGGGCTTGCCGATCACGAACAGGTCGGGCTCGAGGCCCCACTCCCTGGTGGCGCCGCCGGGACCGACGCAGATGGTGTGGGTCTCGTCGATCACCAGCAGCGTCCCGGTCTCGCGGGTGAGCCGCCGCAGCGCCTCGTGGTAGCCGGGGTCGGGCGGGACGATGCCGATGTTGGTCAGCGCCGGCTCGGCCAGCACGCACGCCACGTCGCCGGGTGCGAGCGCCGCCTCGAGCGCCCCGAGGTCGTTGAACTCGACGACCTTCACGTACTCGTTGGGGTCCACGTCCCAGCCGGTGTTGCCGGGCCGGGGCACGACCGTGCCGTCCGGGCCGAGCACGTTGAGGGCCTCGTCGACCGTGCCGTGGTAGCACCAGTTGAACACCAGGACCTTCTTGCGGCCGGTGGCGTGGCGGGCCAGGCGCAGCACGAACCGGTTGGCGTCGGTGGCCGTCATGGCGATCTGCCACACGGGCAGGCCGAACCGCGCGCGCAGCGCGTCGCCCACCTCGACCGCCTGGGCCGACGGCAGCATCGTGGTGATGCCGAGGGGGGCCTGCTCGGCCAGCGCCGCCACGGTGGCCGGCAGCGCGTGGCCGGTCATGGCACCGGTGTCGCCCAGGCAGAGGTCCACGTAGGCGTTGCCGTCGACGTCGGTGAAGTGGGCACCCTCGGCCTGGGCCACGAACACCGGGTGCGGCCCCGGCCAGCGGGTCATCCAGTTCATGGGGACGCCGGCCAGGAGCGACCGGCGGGCACTGTTGTGCAGCTCGGCCGAGCGGGGGGTGCGCTCGACGAACAGTCGGGTCTCGGCCTCCATGAGGCCGGGCAGCCGGGACCGGTCGACGGCCGCCATCAGGCCGTCTCCCCGCCCTGGGCCGCCTCCTCGGCGGCCTTCCGCAGCGCCTTCTCGTGCCGGGCGATCGCAGTCTCGACGGTGGTGTTGAGCGCCGCCCCCTTGGGCCAGCCCGCATAGTGGCTCAGGAAGATCACGACCTCCCGCAGCTCGTCGGCCGTCAGGTCGCCCTTGGCCAGCGCGGACTCCACCTGGATCCCGGCCACGCCGTCGAGGCTCTCGGTGCACATGAGCCCCAGGAGCAGCAGGCGCCGGTCGCGGAGCGACAGCCCGGGACGCTCCCAGATGTCGCCGAAGAGGTGCTCGACGGTGTACCCGAAGAAGTCGCCGGGCCCGTCGCCCACCTCGAACGAGTAGACGTCGCGCATGCGGGCGAGCCCGCGGGCCCGCGCGTCGGGGTCGGAGTCCTTGGAGAAGTCGGTCATGGGACCAGCCTTCCACGGCCGGCGGCCGTCGGCGGCCAGTTGTGGACCGTCCGGCCGCTCAGTCCTCGGTGGGCGGAGCGGCGACCCCGAGCGCAGCGCCCAGCAGGCCGAGCGCCTGCTCGGCCATCAGGGTCGGCACGCCCAGCTCGTCGCCGGCCGCGATGGCCAGCTCCAGGTCCTTGTGGCCCAGCATCTCGGCATGGGCCAGGTAGGGCCGGAGCGGGTCGTCGCCAGCCATCTCGCCGGCGGTCGGCCGGATGAGGATGGCGCCGGGGCCGCCCGTGATGGCGTCGGTCTTCCGGACGATGTCGCCGAGCGTGGCGGGGTCGACCCCGGCGGCCTCGGCCAGCCGTGCGGCCTCGCCCGCCGCCGCAAAGGCGCAGAAGTGCAGCAGGTTCCGGGCCAGCTTGCAGCGGGTCCCGACGCCGACCTCGCCCACGTGCGCCACCAGGCCGGCCCAGGGGGCGAAGGCGGTGCGGCAGCGCTCGGCGGCCTCGTCGGTGCCGCCGACCATCGTGACGAGCCGGCCGGTCGCCGCACCCATGGCCCCGCCGGACACCGGCGCGTCGACCAGGTCCATGCCGGCGGCCCGGAGGGTGGCGGCGAGCTCCTCGGCGGTGGCGGGGGAGATCGTCGAGTGCACCGCCACCAGCAGACCGGGCACCGGGGCGGCCAGGACCTGGTCGACCACGTCGCGCACCTGCGCGTCGTCGACCACCCTGACCGACAGCACGTCCGCCCCTGCGGCGGCGTCCGCGACGGACCCGGCGCCGGTGGCACCCTTCTCCACGAACTCCTGGACCACCTCGGGGCGGACGTCGAAGACGCACAGGTCCACGCCGTCGTCCTCCACGAGCCGGCCGGCCATCGCCGCGCCCATCTGGCCCAGACCCACGAACCCCACTCGCACCGGCACGGTCGCCTCCTTGCGGCCCGGTCGGTCCGGGCGGCACAGGGGGTCACGCTACCCGTGGCCCGCGGCCGACGTGCTGGTACGTGCGTGACCTCTGGCGGCTGCGGGCGGTCGGCACCGGTGGCCCGGTACCGTGGGTGCATGGCACGTGCGTCCTCAGCCCGTCGTCCCCGCGTCCTTGCGGGGCTCGCCGCCCTGGTCGCGTCGGTCGCCGTGCTCACCAGCTGCATCCCGATGCCGCCCAACAGCTACGTCAGCGGGCTGTTCGCGGACGGCGAGGGGCCCAACATCGTGCGGGCCGAGGCGTTCATGGGCCTGGGGGCCTGGTGGGACGTGTACGACTGGTCGCCCACGTTCACCAACGGGGCGGCCCGGCTCGGCGTGGCCGACGTGGACCGTCTGGCCAACGCCGGCGTGCAGGCGCTCTACATCCAGACCGCCACCTACCGGCACCCGGCGACCGTCCTGGACCAGTCGCGGCTCCTGGCGATCCTCGCCCGGGCCCGGGCCCGGAAGGTCAAGGTCATCGGCTGGTACCTGCCGCAGTTCCTGGACGCCGGCGCGGACCTGCACCGCATGGTCGCCGCGGTCCGGCTGGGCCTCGACGGCTACGCCGTCGACATCGAGTCGACCGACAACCCCAACGTCCCCGCCCGCTCCTTGATCCTGGTCAACGAGATGCGCTTCCTGCGCACCGCGTTCCCCAACCTGCCGATCGCCGCCGTCCCGGTCACCCCGGTGCTGTGGGAGGAGCTCAACCGCGGCTGGTGGCCGTCGTTCCCGTACCGCGAGGTCGCACGGTTCAGCGACGCCTGGATGCCCATGGCCTACTGGACCTACCGGGCCGCCGGCACCACCTGGCGCGACCCCTACCGGTACACGGCGGAGAGCGTGACCCGGCTGCGCCGCAACACCGGGGTGCCCTACCTGCCGGTCCATCCCATCGGCGGGCTCTCGTCGCTCATGTCGGCGGCGGACGCCGACGCCATGAACCGGGCGATGACCGACACCTACGCGATCGGCGGGAGCCTCTACGACGACGTGTCCACCCCGGCGGGGCTGTGGCCATCCCTGCGGCAGTTCCGCCGGACCTGACGGCGGCGCCGGGCGTCCCGGTCGACACGTCGCGCCATGCCGCGCTCGACGGGCTCCGGACCGTCGCCGTGGTCCTGGTGGTGCTCTACCACCTGGACGTCCCGGGCCTGGGCGGCGGGTTCGTGGGGGTCGACCTGTTCTTCGTCATCTCCGGCTACCTGATCACGGCGCTGCTGCTCCGCGAGGTGGACCGGACCGGCGGGATTGCCGTTCGCGACTTCCTTCGCCGTCGGGTACGCCGGCTGTGGCCGCTGGCATGGGTGGTGCTCGCCGCCGTGGCCGTCGCGGGTGCCGTGGGC
>CAIYXG010000115.1 GCA_903930035.1 uncultured Actinomycetes bacterium
ATCGTGGCCCGCCTCGACGGCGAGCAGGTGATCGCCGCCGAGCCCATCGCCGGCTACATGCACCGCGGCTACGAGAAGATCACCGAGGTCCGCACCTACGCGCAGGTCACCACGGTGGTGAACCGGATCGACTGGCTCGGCAGCTTCGCCAACGAGGTGCCCTTCATCCTCGCCGCCGAGCGGCTCATGCGTGTCGAGGCCCCGCCCCGCGCCACGTGGATCCGCACGATCCTCTTCGAGATGTCGCGGATCGCGAACCTCATCCTGTTCCTCGGTGACATGGGCGTGCAGCTCGGTGCCATCACCCCGGTCTTCTTCGCCTTCCGCGACCGTGAGTTCGTGCTCGACCAGATCGAGCGCGTCACCGGTGGCCGATTCCACCCCAACTTCGACCGCATCGGTGGGCTCAAGGACGACCTGCCCAAGGGCTGGCTCGAGGACACCAAGCGGGTCATGGACAAGGTCCGCTCCTTCTGTGACGAGATCGAGGACCTGCTCATGGGGTCCGAGGTGTTCCAGGAGCGGACCCGGGGCATCGGCGTGATCCCACCCGACGTCGCCATGCAGTACGGCCTGTCGGGGGCGAACGCCCGCGCCTCGGGCATCGACTGGGACCTGCGCCGTGACAACTGCATCGGCCTGGCGTACCCGGAGGTCGACTGGAAGGTCTGGACGCATCCGGACGGTGACTCGTTCGCCCGCTTCTGGGTGCGGCTGCAGGAGGTCCGCGAGGCCGCGAACATCATCGACCAGCTCGCCGACGGTGTGCCGAGCGGGCCGATCATGGCCAAGGTGCCGCGCATCATCAAGGTGCCGGCGGGCGAGGCCTGGATCTCGACCGAGAACCCGCTCGGTGAGATGGGCTACTACGTCGTCTCGCAGGGCGATCTCACGCCGTTCCGGCTGAAGATCCGTTCCGCCAGCTTCAGCAACGTGTCCATCACCCCGTGGCTGCTCCGCGGTGTCTACGTTCCGGACATCGTGACGATCCTGGCGTCGCTCTACTTCATCCTGGGAGACATCGACCGATGACCCGGGCTCTCCTCGGTGTGGAACTCGCGTACTGGCAGTCGACCCTCATCCGGGTCCTCGCCGGTCTGGTCGCGGTGCTGCTGTTGACCGGCGGCGTCGTCTACCTCTACCTGTTCAAGTTCGTCTCGTTCATGCAGAGCCGACTCGGGCCCATGGAAGCGGGTCCGTACGGTTCGCTGCAGTTGCTCGCCGAGGTCGGCAAGTGGTTGCAGAAGGAGGACATCCACACCGAGGACAGCGACCGGACGATCTTCGGGCTGGCCCCGGCCGTCGTCCTCAGCTCGACGTTCCTCATGTTCGTGGTGATCCCCGCCGGACCGGATCTGGTGATCGCCAACCTGGGAACGGGCATCTACTACGTGCTCGCCGTGTCGTCGCTGTCGGTGCTCGGCATCCTCATGGCCGGCTGGGCGTCGGCCAACAAGTACGCGCTCCTCGGCGGCCTCCGCGCCGCCGGCCAGCTGATCGCCTACGAGCTGCCGCTCGTCCTCGCCGTGCTCGGCGTGGTCATCCAGGCCGGCAGCCTCAACCTGCAGGACATCGTGGCGGCCCAGTCGGGCGGCTCGATCTTCGGGTGGGACGGCATCGGCAACCCCTTCATCCTCACGCAGTTCGTGGCGTTCGGGATCTTCATGGTTGCCGTCCAGGCCGAGCTCACCCAGACCCCGTTCGACATGCCGATCGCCGAGTCCGAGCTGGTGGCCGGCTACCAGGTCGAGTACACGGGCATCCGGTTCCTCGTCTACTTCATCTCCGAGTTCGCCACCGCCGTGGGCTTTGCCGCCGTGGCCTCGACCCTGTTCCTCGGCGGCTGGGCCCTCCCCGCCTCGTGGGGGCTGTCGGACGGCGTCATGCACGTCGTCGGCCCGCTCATGATCTCCACCAAGGCGATCCTGCTCGTGGGCGTCGTGTTCTGGGCCCGGTTCAGCCTCCCGCGGTTCCGTGAGGACCAGCTGCAGACCCTGGCCTGGAAGTTCATGATCCCCATCGCGCTGGCCAACATCGTGGTGACCGGTGTGCTGAAGGTGGTGTTCTGATGCCCAAGCCGCCGTTCCCCAAGCCGCAGGTGCCCGGTGTCCTCAAGGGCCTCGGGGTGACCCTCCGGACCGCCAAGGAGACCGTCTTCCCCGACGGCCTGCTGCGTCCGCCGTCCCCCGCCAAGGGTGCCGCCACGGTCCAGTACCCGCACGAGGCCGACACGCCGGCCGACCGCGCCCGCGGCGTCATCTCCCTCAAGGAGGACAACTGCACGGCGTGCATGCTGTGCGCCCGCGAGTGCCCGGACTGGTGCATCTACATCGAGGGCCACAAGACGCTGGCCCCGCCGCGCCGCGAGGGTGGCAAGCCGCGCAAGGTCAACGCGCTCGACCGCTTCGACATCGACTTCTCGCTCTGCATGTACTGCGGCATCTGCGTCGAGGTCTGCCCCTTCGAGGCGCTCTTCTGGAGCCCGGAGTACGAGTACTCCGAGGTCAAGATCGCCGACCTGCTCCACGACAAGACCCGGCTCGGCCAGTGGTTCGAGACCGTGCCGGACTTCGAGCCGCTCGAGTCGGGCGCCGAGGTCAAGGTCAAGAAGGTGCCCCGGTGACCGGCGTCCTCGCCGCCTCGACGTCGTTCGCCGTGCCGGCGAACGTGGCCTTCGCCGTGATGGCCGTGTTCATGGTCGCGGCGGCGGTCCGGGTCGTCACCACCAAGAACGTCGTCCACGCCGCGCTCTGGCTGGTCGTCGTCCTGGGCGGCGTCGGCCTGAACTACCTGCTCCTGCAGGCCGAGTTCGTGGCCATGACCCAGTTCCTGGTCTACCTGGGCGCCGTGGTCGTGCTGTTCCTGTTCGGCATCATGCTGACCCGGGCCCCGCTCGGCGTCTCCGACGACCTCGACAACTCGCAGCGCCGGCTCGGCGTCGTGATCGGCGTCCTGCTCCTCGCCGTCCTCAGCTTCGCCCTGGTGCGCAGCTTCGGGGCCGACAAGCTGACCTTCGAGGCCTACGACCAGGGCGCCGAGGTCGCACGCGCCGTGGGGGAGAACGGCCGCACCCAGGCCATCTCGGACTCGATCTTCGGGGAGTACCTGATCCCGTTCGAGGTCACCTCCGTCCTCCTGCTCGCCGCCCTCATCGGGGCCATCGTCCTGGCGCGGAAGGACTGAGCCGACGTGCTGCTGAACCAGTTCCTCCTGCTGTCCGCCGTGCTGTTCTCGATCGGCGTCTACGGCGTGGTCGTCCGCAAGAACGGCGTGCTCGTCCTCATGTCGATCGAGCTCATCCTGAACGCGGTCAACATCAACCTGATCGCCTTCTCGACCTTCTGGGGCCTGGGCGGCCAGGTCTTCGCCCTGTTCGTGATCGCCGTCGCCGCCGCCGAGGTCGGCGTCGGCCTGGCCATCGTCCTCCTGATCTACCGCAACCGGCGGTCGGTCGACATCGACACGCTTGACGAGCTGAAGGGCTGAGCACCATGTGGTTCTTCACCCACGTCTGGATCATCCCGGCCCTCATGGTCCTGTCGTTCCTGCTGATCCTCCTGTTCGGCAAGAAGATGCCCAAGAAGGGCTCCGAGATCGGCATCTTCTTCATCGGCATCGCGCTGGTCATGTCCATCGCCACCGCCGTGAACTGGTGGAGCTGGAGCAGCGGCGGCCCGGAGGTCACCTCGAAGGCCGCCGAGGCGGCGGCGCTCTCGGAGGTCCAGCCCAAGTGCTCGAAGGTCGCCACCGAGGAGCGCCTCGAGGCGGCCGAGCAGGGCGAGAAGGGCAAGGCCCAGGGCAAGTCGGTGGCGGCGGCCGCCGCGTCGTCGGCCGAGAAGGGCGGCGAGCCCGAGATCGCCACGCGTCCGGTGGTGCGGTGCCTGTCGTGGTTCGAGACCGGCAACGACCGGATGACCATCGGCACCCTCGTCGACGGCCAGTCGGTCCTGATGCTCGTCGTGGTGACGATCATCTCCCTGCTGGTCCACGTGTTCTCGACCGACTACGTCGGTGGTGACCGCCGCTACACCCACTACTTCGCGTTCCTGTCGCTGTTCACGGCGTCGATGCTCTTCTTCGTGCTCGGCCAGAGCACGCTGCAGCTGATCATCGGCTGGGAGCTGGTGGGCGTCTGTTCGTTCGCGCTCATCGGGCACTGGTGGGAGGAGAAACCGAACACCGACGCGGCGCTCAAGGCGTTCCTGACCAACCGCGTGGGCGACGTCGGCCTGCTCGTGGGCATGACCGTCCTGTACTTCGCCGCCGACCGCTCGTTCTCGGTGCTCGACATCAACATCCTCGCCAACGAGGGCGAGATCCGCCACGTGGTCCTGCTCGTCGCGGCGTGCTGCCTCATCACGGCCGTCATGTCGAAGTCGGGCCAGTTCATCCTGCACACGTGGCTGCCCGACGCCATGGCCGGCCCGACGCCGGTCTCGGCCCTCATCCACGCCGCCACCATGGTCGTCGCCGGCATCTACCTGGTCGCACGGCTGTACCCGGTCTTCTTCGAGGGCCTCTCGATCGCTGGCTCGTCGGTCAACCTGCTGGCCGTGGTCGGCGCCGTGACGGCACTGTTCGGTGCGCTGCTGGCGTTCGTCCAGAAGGACATCAAGAAGGTCCTCGCCTACTCGACGGTCTCGCAGCTCGGCTTCATGGTGACGTCGCTCGGCGTGGGCGCCTGGACGGCGGCCATGTTCCACCTGTTCACGCACGCCTTCTTCAAGGCCTGCCTGTTCCTGGGCGCCGGCTCCCTCAGCCACGCGTGCCACCACTCGTTCAACATGGTCGACGACATGGGCGGTCTCCGGAAGGTCATGCCCAAGACGTTCTGGACCTACCTCATCGCCACCGGCGCGCTCGCCGGCGTGTTCCCGCTCTCGGGCTTCTGGTCGAAGGACGAGATCCTGTCCGGCACCGGGTCGTTCCCGGGCACCGAGGGCGCCAACGGCACGTACCACCTGATGCTGGTGATGCTGCTGCTCGCCGCCTTCTGCACCGCCGCCTACATGACCCGGACCATCTGGTACGCGTTCTACGGCGAGTTCCGGGGCCACGGCCACCCGCACGAGTCCGGGCCGCGGATCACCGTGCCGCTCATCATCCTGGCCACCCTCGGCGCCGTCGCCGGTGTGGCCAACCTGCCCAAGAGCCTGCAGGTCGTCGACGTGCCCGGGGCGTGGGCGACCCGGTTCGAGAAGTTCGTCGAGCCCGTGGGCCTCTACTTCCCGGCCATCAGCCACGCCGGGTTCAACCTGACCCTGGCCGTGGTGTCGGTCGTGGTGGGCCTGGCCGGCATCGGGACCTCGTACCTCTACTTCTGGAAGGGCTCGTTCCGCTGGGCCCAGGGCCTGTCGAGCCGCAACAAGCTGGCCGCCGCCGGCAAGCGGGTGCTCGAGAACAAGTACTACTTCGACTGGCTCTACACCGACGTCATCACCGGGTTCGTCAAGGGCCCGCTCGCCAACGCGACCAACTGGTTCAACCAGCACGTCGTCGACGGCATCGTCAACGGCGTCGGCCGGGGTGCCGTGGGCACCGGCCAGTGGGTCTACAAGAACGTCGACCAGAAGGTCGTCGACGGCACCGTGAACGGCATCGGTGCCGGCGCCGGAGCCACGGGTGGCGTGCTGCGCCACCTCCAGTCCGGCCGTGTCCAGCAGTACGCCGCACTGTTCTTCGTCGCTGCGGCGGTGCTGACCGGTGTGTTCGTGGTGGCGATCGGCTGACGGGCCGGGAAGATCGAGTAGGGAGTCCCGTAGAAGATGAAGAGCTTCTTGAACGACTGGGGTCTGATCCTCGCCGTGTTCCTGCCGCTGGCAGGTGCGCTGGTGATGATGCTGGTCCCCAAGGAGTCGGAGAACGTCCACCGGCAGCTGGCCCTGGTGACCTCGCTGGCGGCGGCCGTCGTCGGCGTCCTCATCATGGTCAACTTCAACTACGACCGGGCAGGGAAGCTGCAGTTCGTGGTGGACCGCGAGTGGATCGAGCTGATCAACAGCCGGTTCATCCTGGGCATCGACGGCCTCTCGATCCCGCTGTTCGCGCTGACCCTGCTGATCGTCCCGCTCGTCCTGGTCTACAGCTGGGACCACATCCCGTCGCCCGGCAACCCCAAGGCCTTCCTGATCCTGATCCTGATCCTCGAGACCGGCATGCTCGGCTCGTTCGTGGCCCAGGACCTGATCCTCTTCTTCGTGTTCTTCGAGGTCGTGCTGCTGCCGATGTACTTCATGATCGGCGTGTGGGGCGGTCCGGACCGCCAGTACGCCTCGATCAAGTTCTTCCTGTACACGCTGTTCGGCTCGGCGCTGATGATCGTCAGCTTCCTGTCGCTCTACTTCCTGGCCAAGAACCCGGTCACCGGTGAGCTGCTCCGCACCTTCGACATGCGGGCGCTGACGGCCTCGGGCGGCTCCGGCCTGGCCCGCACCACGGCGATCCTGATCTTCGGCGGCATGTTCATCGGCTTCGGCATCAAGGTCCCGATGTTCCCGTTCCACACCTGGCTGCCCGACGCCCACACCCAGGCGCCCACGCAGGGTTCGGTGATCCTGGCGGCGGTGCTGTTGAAGCTCGGCACCTACGGGTTCCTGCGGATCGCCATTCCGCTGCTGCCCATCGGCGCCCGTCAGTGGGCACCGGTGATCGGTGTGCTCGCCACGATCGGGATCATCTACGGCGCGCTCGCCTGTCTGGCCCAGACGGACATGAAGCGATTGATCGCCTTCTCGTCGGTCTCCCACATGGGGTTCGTGATGCTGGGCATCGCCACGATGACGGACCTCGGCTTCAACGCCGCGGTGTTCGGCATGGTGGCGCACGGCCTCATCACGGGGATGCTCTTCTTCCTGGCCGGGTCGGTGAAGGAGCGGTACCACACGCTCGAGATCAAGCGGCTCGGTGGGCTCCTCATCCAGGCGCCCCGCATGGGCTGGATCCTGGGCTTCTCGGTGATGGCCTCGCTCGGCCTCCCCGGGCTCGCCGGGTTCTGGGGTGAGTTCCCGGCGATCCTGTCCGCCTACAACCCGGCCGAGGGCCTGAGCGTGCCGCTGTTCCGCACGCTCATGGTGATCGCTGCGGTCGGCACCGTGCTGGCCGCCGGCTACCTGCTCTGGCTCTACCAGCGGACGGCGTTCGGGACGCCGACCGAGGAGTTCGCCGACGATCCGCACATCCACGACGTCGAGAGGACGGAGTGGATCGCCTGGACGCCGCTGCTCATCCTGATCGTGGTCCTCGGTTTCGTCCCGGCGCTGATCTTCAACGTGACGAACCCCGCCGTCGAGACCATCGCCGCGCTGGTGGGGGGCTGATCCTCGGTGCTCGGTGCGATCACCCAGCTCCTGCCCGGGCCGTTCACGGCGCCGTCGATCGACTGGCTCGCCCTCGGTCCCGAGGTCGTGCTGCTCGTGCTGTTCGTCGTCCTGATCCTGCTCGACGCCGTGAAGCTCGACCGGGCCAAGGCCGCCATGCCGGCCGTGGCCAACCTGGGCTTCCTCGTCGCGCTGGTGCCGCTGATCGCGCTGGCGGCCGAGGGTGGGGACCGGGTCCTCTTCGAGGGTTCCTACGTCGTCGACTCGATGTCGCTGATCCTCAAGGCCATGTTCATCGTGGCCGCCTACGTGGTGGTGCTGTTGTCCACGAACTACGTGGCCGAGGGCGACTACTGGGAGAGCGAGTACTACACGCTGTTGGCCTGCAGCGTGCTGGGCATGGTCGTCATG
Source organism: uncultured Actinomycetes bacterium (assembly GCA_903930035.1). Taxonomy (GTDB): domain Bacteria; phylum Actinomycetota; class Acidimicrobiia; order Acidimicrobiales; family Microtrichaceae; genus CAJANQ01. The sequence goes on from CAIYXG010000115.1 coordinate 7,728, forward strand.
GCGTCGAGCCGGGACCTGGTCGGCATCTTCGTCGCCCTCGAGCTCCTCTCGATCCCGGCGTACATGCTCGCCGGCTGGCGCAAGGGTGACTCGCAGTCGAACGAGGCCGGCATGAAGTACTACCTGATGGGCGTGTTCGCCTCGGCGGTGCTGCTGTACGGCATGTCGCTCATCTACGGCGTCGGGGGGTCCACCCGGCTGGACGTGATCGCTCTCCGCCTGACCGACATCGGCACCGACGGCGTGCCGGTCGTGACCCTCGCCATCCTCTTCACGCTCATCGGGTTCGCCTTCAAGGTCTCGGCGGTGCCGTTCCACGTGTGGGCGCCCGACACCTACGAGGGCGCCCCGACCCCGGTGACCGCCTTCCTGGCCGTGGCCTCCAAGGCCGCCGGGTTCGTGGCGCTCATCCAGATCGTCTACTTCTGCTTCATCGTGCGCCCGGACGTGATCCAGCCGGTGTTCTTCGTGCTCTCGGTGCTGTCCATGACGGTCGGCAACCTGATCGCCCTCCGGCAGACCAACGTCGTGCGGATGCTCGCCTACTCCGGCATCGCCCAGGCGGGGTTCATGCTCGCCCCGTTCGTCGTCGCCGACGAGCTCCCCGTGCAGTCGCGCCAGGCGGTCGTGATCTACCTGGTGATCTACGCCGCCATGAACCTGGGTGCCTTCGCCGTGGTGATCGCGGTGGCCCGCAAGACCCGGTCGGCCGAGATCGACTCGTTCGGTGGACTGTTCACCTACATGCCGGCCATGGCCGTGGCGCTCACCATGTTCCTGGCCTCGCTGATCGGCATCCCGCCGCTCGG
>CAIYXG010000116.1 GCA_903930035.1 uncultured Actinomycetes bacterium
AGCGACTTGATCACCTTGAGCTCGAGGAGGTCCTTGTACGAGTAGCTGCGGCGGCTGCCGGACCCGGCGGCGTCGACCAGCGACGGACGCACCAGGTCGGTGCGGGCCCAGTAGTCGAGCTGGCGGTAGGTGATGCCGACGATCTCGGCGGCACGTCGGCCGGTGAAGCCCATCTCGGCCTCGGCCGGGGTGGTCCTGCGGGACAGTTCCTTGTCGGCTGCTTCTACCGTGTCGGTCATCGTCGACCCTCCGGAGACATGGGCGCGCGCGGACGCCATCGGAAAAGGATTGCGCCGGTGAAATTACCCCAACGTGGTCCGGATGCAAAGCATCCGTGCCGGAACCGCCGTCAGCGGCCCCGGTACGGCACTAGGACGCGAAGTCCTCGGGGCTCACCTGGTCGATGAACTGGCGGAACTCCTCGACCATCTCCTCGGAGTCCTCGGGCTCGTCCTCGTGGTCCGGCTCCTCGACGTAGCCGGCCTCGTCGAGCACGTCCTCCTCGGCGAAGATCGGGCACTCGGCCCGCACCGCGAGCGCCACGGCGTCCGACGGGCGGCAGCTCAGCCGGAGCGGCGAGCCACCGTCGTCGAGGTGCAGCTCGGCGTGGTAGGTCGTCCCCTGCAGCCCGGTGACCACGACCCGCTCCAGCTCGGCGCCGAGCGAGTCGAGCACCGAGCAGAAGAGGTCGTGCGTCAGCGGCCGGGGCATCTCGACGCCCTCGACGGCAAAGGCGATGGCCGTGGCCTCGGGGCTCCCGATGAAGATCGACAGCGAGCGCCGGCGCCCGTCGAGCTCCCGCAGGACCATGACGGGCGTGTTGCTGGGCATCTCCACCCGCACACCGACCAGCTCCAGTTCGACCACGGGCGAACTCTACCCGCGCCCGCCGCGCGGCGGGTCGGCGACGCCGGAGGATCAGTCCCGGAACGAGGGGCCGAGCCGGGCGCGCAGGATCTCGGCGTGGAGCTGCGCCCCCAGCCGTGCCAGCTCGGCGGCGCGGTCGAGGGCCTCCTTGCGGGCCGTCGGGGTGTGCTTCTTGAGCAAGGGCACCGTGAGCTGCTCGACGAACCCGGCCTCGCGCTCCGCGGAGACCTTGTAGATGCGCAGGTGCCGCGGCTCGACGCCGAGCGCCAGGTAGTGCACGGCCAGCTCCACGACGGCGACCGCCTCGGGCGGGTACTCCTTCACCCCGGCGACGACCAGCGGCGTCACCAGGCCGAACTGCTCGAGCTCGGTGAGCGTGTCGTGGTCGACGCCGGTCGTGGCGCAGAGCTCGTCCGCGGTCTGGCGGGCGCCGGGCGCGGCGTGGGCCAGCCCCTCGGCGTCGACGGTCGGCATGGTCGGCGCGGTGGCGGTCCGGCGCCGCGGCCGTGGGTCCTCCTGGAGCGCGGCGACGACGTCTGCCGGGGTGGCGTGCCCGCGGGCCGGCGGGTCGTCCTGCCCGTCGTCGGGGTGGGGCCCGTCGTCGTCCGGCACCTCGTCACGCGCGGCGGGACGGGACCGTCCGGCACGCCTGGAGGGCGCGGCCCCGGGCCCGGCGACCGTCGGGTGGGACTGAGACGGTGCGGGGGCCGGCGCGTGGCCGTCCTCGTCGAACAACGAGGGCTGCGCACCGGCGCCGGGCGCGGCGGGCGGGTGCTCCAGGCCGGCGTCGAGCATCTGCTTGATCACCTTGAGCGGCAGGAAGTGGTCCCGCTGCTGCAGCAGGATCCAGCGCAGCCGCTCGATGTCGGCGGAGCTGAACTGCCGGTACCCCGACGCCGTCCGCTCCGGCTCGACGAGGCCGCGGCTCTCGAGGAACCGGATCTTGGAGATCGTGACGTCCGGGAAGTCCTCCTTCAGGAGGTCGAGCACCTCGCCGATCGAGAGCTGGCGCGTCGCCGTCGTGACGTCGTGCGCCTCGCCCCGGACGGGCTCGTCGCTCACGCAGCACCGCCGGGCTGCCCGATGACGAACACCATGTGGAACTTGCCCACCTGGACCTGGTGGCCCTCGCGGAGCACCGCCGTCGACACGCGCTCGCCGTTCACGTAGGTGCCGTTGAGGGAGCCGGCGTCGGTCAGGACGTAGCGGCCGTCGTCCTCCTTGCGCACCTCGGCGTGGCGGCGGGACACGGTGACGTCGTCCAGGAAGACGGTGGAGTCCGGGTGCCGGCCGATGGTCGTGACCGGGCCCAGGAAGTACCGGGCCCCGGCGGTCGAGCCCCTGGTCACCACGAGCTGGCCCGTCTCCCCCGCCCCGGGCACGTCGACGCCCACCACCGTGTGGGTGCCGGTCGGGACCTCGTGGACGCCCGGGAGCTCCGCGCCGCACGCGGAGCAGTAGCTCGCCCCGAGCGGGTTGGTGATGCTGCAGCGCGGGCAGACCACGGTCTCGGACACTGCCGGCTAGCCCTCGGTCAGCGCCGCGTACGCTGCGGCGTCGAGGAGGCCGTCGAGCTCGGCGGCGTCGGCCACCTGGATGACGGCGATCCAGCCGTCCGCGTACGGGGCCGAGTTGACCGTCTCGGGGGCGTCGTCGAGGACGGTGTTGACCTCGACGACGGTGCCCGCCACGGGTGCGTAGATCTCGGAGACCGACTTGGTCGACTCCACCTCGCCGAAGGCGTCGCCGGCGGCCACCACGGCGCCGACCTCCGGCAGCTGGACGTACACCACGTCGCCGAGGGCGTCCTGGGCGTAGTCGGTGATGCCGATGCGCACCAGGTCGCCGTCGGCCCGCACCCACTCGTGGTCGCTGGAGTACCGGAGATCTTCAGGGACGTTCATGCCGGGAACGCTACCCGACGCGCCGGCCCCGCCGACGCAGCGGCCGACGGACGGCTAGCGCAGCATCTGCCGGATGCGCCGGGCGTACTCCTGGGCCAGGTTCTTGGCCTCGGCGGTGCTGGCGCCCTCGGCCCAGACGTGGGTCAGCGGCTCCTCGGGGTCGGGCAGGACCAGGACCCAGCCGGCGTCGTGGTGCACCTTGACGCCGTCGATCAGCTCGACGTCGCGGCCCTGGGTCTGCTCCACCAGGCTCCGCATCACGGTGCCCTTCTGCTCCCACGGCGTCACCACCTGGTCGTGCACCACGTGCCCGGTGGGCACGGCGGCGACGACGTCGGAGAGGTCGCCCCCGCGGACCGCCAGCAGGTCGAGGACCTTGAGGAGTCCCGCCGCGGCGTCGAACGCCGGCAGGAAGCCGGGCAGGATGATCCCGCCCTCGGTGTTGGCGGCGAACCCGACGGCCGGGTCGTCGGCCGCCTCCATGAGCGCCGCGGCCGAGGTCTTGGTCCACTTCACGGTGTGGCCGGCCGCCTCCACGACCTGCGCGGCCGTGCGGCTCACGGTGACGGGCAGCGCCACGGTGTCGCCGAGCATCCGGTCCCCCACGAGCTCCAGGAACACGGCGAGCAGCTGGTCGTGGGTCAGGACGCGCCCGGTGTCGTCGACCAGGGTGAGCTGCTCGCCCGACGGGTCGATGACGGCGCCCAGGTCGGCGCCCGACGCCGTGACCAGCCCGGCCACCTGCGCCGCGTGGTCTGCCCGGTCGAACCCGAGCAGGCCGGCCGTCGACGCGTACGGGTTCATGGCCAGCACCTCGGCGTTGAGCTTGGCCAGGACGTTGGGCATGGCGAAGCTCGTCGCGCCGTAGGCGTAGTCGATGACGACCTTGAAGCGGCGCTCGGCCACGGCGCGCACGTCGATGGTCTGCTCGAGCGCCACGGCGTACTGCTCCAAGGCCCGGGGCGGGAAGTCGATGTCGCCGATGTCGGCGGGCCGCACACGCCGGAAGTCCTCCCGGGAGAACAGCCGCTCCACCTTGCGCTGCACCTCCTCGAGGATGTCGGCGCCGTCACCGTCGAAGAACCGGATGGTGGCCGAGTCGGGGTCGGTCGGGCTCAGCCGCACGGTGAACCCGGCGGTGACCGACGCGGCCCGGCAGTGGTACCGGGTGAGCGGCACGCTGGCGACCTCCAGGTCGACCACGTTGATGCCACCGGCGTTGAGGCCGGTCATCATCGCCCGCTTCAGCATCCGGGCCGACCGCGACGAGTCGCGGGAGGCGACCACGGTGGCGCCCTTCTTGAGCGAGGTCGCGAAGGCGAGCGCCACGCGGGACGCCAGCTCGGGGGTCATGTCGACGTTGGCGAGCCCGGTCACTCCCCCGCGCCCGAACAGGCTGCGCGCCCCGCGGGACTCCCAGATGATGGACGAGTTGATGACGGCCCCGGCCTCGACGGTCTTGAAGGGGTAGACCTTCACGTCGCTCGAGACCACGGCGTCCTCGCCCACGAACACCTCGTCGCCGAGGACCACGCCCTCGTCGCACCGGACGTTCCGACGGAGGTCCGCGGCGCGCCCCACGACCGTGCCGCGGAGCTTGACCGCCTCGCCGAGGAACGCGTTGTCGTGGACCACGGAGCGCTGCAGCTCGCCGTCGGGACGCATCCGCACGCCCGTGCCGAGCACCGAGTACTCGCGGAGCCGGGCACCGGCGTCGATGATGCAGTTGTCGCCGACCACCGCCGGCCCGGTGATGACGGCGTCCGGGTGGATCTCGGCGCCCTCGCCGACGAACACGCCGTCGGCCACCTCGAACCCGGGGATCCCGACGTGGACCTTCCCGTCCAGGATGTCCTTGTGGGCCCGCACGTAGGCGTCGAGGGTGCCCACGTCCTCCCAGTAGCCCTCGGCCACGGCGCCGAAGACCGGCTTCCCGGCGTCGAGCAGGGCCGGGAACACGTCGCCCGAGAAGTCGACCGGGACGTCGGGGGCGATCCAGTCGAACACCTCCGGCTCGAGCACGTAGACGCCCGAGTTGATGGTGTCGGAGAACACCTGGCCCCAGGTCGGCTTCTCCAGGAACCGCTCGATGGAGCCGTCCTCGTTCGCGATCACGATCCCGTACTCGAGCGGGTTCTCCACCCGGACCAGGCCGATGGTCGCCACGGCCTGCCGCTCCCGGTGGACGTCGACCACCGCCCCCAGGTCGATGTCGGTGAGGACGTCGCCCGAGATCACCAGGAAGGTGTCGTCGAGCTCGTCCATGGCGTTGCGGACGGAGCCGGCGGTCCCGAGCGGGGTCTCCTCCGACGCGTAGACCATGCGCACCCCGAACTCGGAGCCGTCGCCGAAGTAGTTGCGGATGGCGTTGGGCATGAACGCCACCGTGACCACGATGTCCTCGACGCCGTGCCGCACCAGCAGGTCGACGATGTGCTCCATCATCGGCCGGTTCACGAGCGGCAGCATGGGCTTGGGCGAGTTGGAGGTGAGCGGTCGCAGGCGGGTGCCCTCGCCGCCCGCCATGATGACGGCCTTCACGGCCGCCACGCTACCGCCGGATCGTCCGGGACGCTCAGGCCTCGGCAGAGGCCTGGCGCATGGCACGGCCCTCGCGCAGCGCGGCCAGCCCGGCCGGGAAGTAGCTGAAGAAGGCCATGTAGCCGAGCACGAGGCCCGGGACGGCCGCCGCCCACGCCGCCACCAGCAGGGCCGTCCGCAGCACGTCGGGGAGCGCCGTGTCCGACGCCGCCAGGAACGCGGGCCACACGCCCATCATGAGGAACGTGCCGGCCTTGCCCACCCACGTGACGTCCATGCGGCGGGCCCCGAGGAACGTGATCCCCGCCACGAACGCCGACATCACGACCTCGCGGAAGAGCACCACGACCGCGAACCAGACCGGCACGGCCCGCGGGTCGTCGACGAGCATGATCGAGACCACGCCGACGACCATGAGCAGCCGGTCCACGGCCGGGTCGAACATCTTGCCGAAGTTGGACACCTGCCCCAGCCGTCGGGCCAGGTAGCCGTCGACCCAGTCGGTGCAGCCCAGCACCAGCAGCAGCACGGCTGCCCCGACCCGGTCGTCCCGGCCGAACAGGAGCCAGAGGAAGAGCGGGAGGCAGAGCAGCCGGGCGCACGTGACCGCGTTGGGCAGCGTCAGCAGCCGGTCCTCGCCGGGCGGGAGCTCCTCGCCGGCGAGACCGTGCGCCAGGTGGGGGCCGTGGTCGCTCATCGCCCGCATCGTAGGGGCGAATAGGGTCTGGCCATGGCCGACGACTCCGTGTTCAGCATGATCATCCGGGGGGACCTGCCCGGGCGCTTCGTCTGGCGCGACGACGACGTCGTCGCGTTCCTGACCATCGGGCCGGTGCAGCCGGGCCACACGCTCGTGGTGCCGGTCGCCCAGGTGGACCGCTGGACCGACGTCGACCCCGCCACCTGGTCGCGGGTGACCGAGGTCAGCCAGCACGTGGGCCGTGCGCTCGACGAGGCGTTCGGCCGCACCCGGGTCGGGGTGGTCGTGGCGGGCCTGGAGGTCCCCCACTGCCACGTGCACCTGATCCCGATGGACCACGAGTCCGAGCTGAGCTTCGCCCACGTGGACCTGTCCCCGGACCCCGACGCCCTCGACGCGCACGCCCGGCAGATCCGTGACGCGCTCCGCGGGCTGGGGCACGGCGCGTCCGTCCCTTCAGACTGAGCCGGCGGGCAGCTCAGAAGAGGGTGCCCGGCCCGTCGGCCGGGCCGACCGGGTCGACCAGCTCGGGCCCCGTGTTGCGGACGCTGTTGACGGCGGTCGACACCGGCCACAGCTCGAGCAGGTCGGCGGGCGCCGGGCGGACCATCCCCTGGACCTGGTCCTTGTCGGTGACCGACTCGTCGAGCCACGGGTCCCAGAGTTCCGGGCCGAGCAGCACGGGCATCCGGTGGTGCACCTCGGCGACGGGTCCGGCGGCCTCGGTGGTGAGGATGGTGCAGGTCAGGAGCGGCGGCGCACCCTCCGGCCCGGCGGGGTCCCGCCACGACTCCCAGAGGCCGGCGAACGCCAGCGGCTCACGGTCCCGCCGGGTGATGAAGAAGGGCTGCTTGGCGCCCCCGGCCGTGGGTGCCCGCCACTCGTAGAACCCGTCGACCGGCACGATGCACCGGCGCCGGGAGAAGGCGGCCCGGAACGACGGCTTGGTGGCGGCGGTCTCGACCCGCGCGTTGATGGTCCGTGCACCGACCGCGACGTCCTTCGCCCACGACGGGACCAGGCCCCAGCGGCGGACCGCCAGTCCGCGCCGCCCGTCGCGCTCCAGGACCACGGCCACGTCGGTGGTCGGGGCGACGTTGTAGTTGGGGGCAGCCTCCAGCAGCCGCTCGGAGGTGACCTCGGCGTCGAAGTAGGCCGCCACCTGGGCCGCCGGCGAGGTCGTCACGAACCGTCCGCACATGGTGGTGATCGTAGGCACGGTCGGCCCCCGCCGGTACGCTCGCCGCCATGGACGACGCCGGCCTGCGACGACGCGCTGCCGACGTGGTGCCCGTCGTGTCCGTGGTGACCCCGACCTTCAACGAGGCCGAGAACCTTCCGGCGCTCGTGGACGCGGTGCACGCGGCGCTCGGCACCCTTCCGCACGAGATCGTCGTGGCCGACGACGACAGCCCCGACCGGACCTGGGAGGTGGCGGAGCGGCTGGCCGGGACCGACCCCACGGTCCGGGTGCTGCGCCGCTTCCGGGACCCAGGGCTCTCGGCGGCCGTGCTCGACGGCATGACGGTGTCGCGGGGCGAGTACCTGGCGGTCATCGACGCCGACCTCCAGCACGACCCGGCGATCCTGCCCGAGATGGTCGGCCTGCTCGCGTCCGGCACGGTCGACGTCTGCGTCGGGTCGCGGGCCACGGAGGGCGGCGGCTACGGCGAGTGGTCGGCGGCCCGGCGGCTGGTCAGCTGGGTCGCCACCCTGATCGCCAAGGTGCTGCTGCGCGTCCCGGTCTCGGACCCCATGAGCGGCTACTTCGTCATCACCCGCGCCGGCTACGAGCAGACGGCCTCGCAGATCAACGCCCGCGGGTTCAAGATCCTGCTCGAGTTCATCGGCCGGAACCGTTCGTTGCGGGTGGCCGAGGTGCCGTACGAGTTCCGGAACCGGGTCCACGGGGAGACCAAGCTGAACCGCTCGGTGATCCGCTCGTACCTGCTCGCCGTCTCCGAGCTCTGGCTGGGCCGCCAGATCGACCCGGTCTTCCTGCTCTACGTGCTGGTGGGCCTCGTCGGGCTGGTCGTGAACTCGGTCGCGTTCGCGCTGGCCGAGGCGGCGGGCTTCCCCCTGTGGACCACCGGGCTGAACAAGGCCGTGGACCCGATCTACACGTCGTTCCTGTTCAGCGTGCAGCTGTCGATCCTGGTGCTGTTCGTGCTGAACAACGAGTTCACCTTCTGGGAGGACCGCTACCGGGGCTGGAAGCTGGTCCCGGCGTTCCTGGCGTACGAGGTGGTGTCGATCATCGGCACGCTGATCCACGTCGCCGTCTTCACGTTCCTGCAGAACGCAGGGTTCCTGCTGAGCGTGCTGGGCACCGGCCCGGCCCGGGTGGTCCACAATCTGACCGGCGCCGTCCTGGCGCTGGTCGTCAACTGGTTCCTCAACACGACCTACGTCTGGAAACGGCGGACACGCCGGATCTAGCCGGCCCGGTCGTCGAGGGCGGCGATCGCGTCCTCGACGACGGCGACGACCTCCTCGGCGGTCGCCCCCGGGCCGATCACGGCCGCCACGCCCGCCTCGAGCAGCGTGACCACGTCGCGGTCCGGCACGATCCCGCCGACCACGACCGGCGCGTCGATCCCGGCCGCGCGCAGTCCGGCGACCACGGGCGGGGCCAGGGCCAGGTGGGCGCCCGAGAGCATGGACAGCCCGACGGCGTCGACGTCCTCGTCCCTGGCCGCCGCCACGACGGTCTCCGGGGTCTGGCGCAGCCCGGTGTAGATCACCTCGAACCCGGCGTCGCGCAGGATCCGGGCCACCACCTTGACCCCGCGGTCGTGGCCGTCGAGGCCCAGCTTGGCCACGAGCACGCGCCCCTTCGGCTGGTCCGGCAGGAGTCCCATCAGATGACCGGGGCCTCGTCCCACCAGCCGAACACCGACCCCATGGCCTGGACCATCTCCCCCAGCGTCGCCCGGGCGTGGGACGCCTCGACCAGCGTGGGCATCAGGTTCACCTCGGGGTCCGCCGCGTCGGCCGACAGCCGGGCCAGCACCGACTGCACCGCCGCCGCGTCACGGCCCGCCCGCACGCCGTCGAGCCGCTTCCGCTGGAGCTCCTCCACCGACGAGTCGATGTAGAGCGTCTCGGGCGGCTCCTCGTCGTTCCCCTCGGTGTGGCAGTTGACCCCGACCACCAGGTAGCGGCCGTCGTTGAGCCGCTGCTCCAGGTCGTAGGCGGCGTCGGCGATCCGTGCGCTGAACCAGCCGTCCTCCACGCCCTGCACCGCGCCGTCGAGCATGGACCCGCTGCCGAGGTCGTCCACCTGGGCGAGCAGCTCGAGCGCCTGGGCCTCGATCTCGTCGGTCAGCGCCTCGACGTACCACGAGCCGCCGAGCGGGTCGGCGACGTTGGCGACGCGCGACTCGTTGGCGATCACCTGCTGGGTCCGCAGCGCGATCCGGGCGGCCTTCTCGGTCGGCAGGGCCAGCGTCTCGTCCATGGAGTTGGTGTGGAGGCTCTGCGTGCCGCCCATCACGCCGGCGAGCGCCTCGATGGCGGTGCGCACGATGTTGACCTCGGGCTGCTGGGCGGTCAGGGACACCCCGGCGGTCTGGGTGTGGAACCGCAGCTGCGTCGAGCGGGGGTCCGTGGCGCCGTACCGCTCCGCCATCCAGCGGGCCCAGATCCGTCGGGCCGCCCGGAACTTCGCGACCTCCTCGAAGAAGTCCACGTGGGCGTTGAAGAAGAAGCTGAGCCGGGGTGCGAACTCGTCGACGTCCATCCCGGCCCGGAGCCCGAGCTCGACGTAGGCGAACCCGTTGCCCAGGGTGAACGCCAGCTCCTGCGCGGCCGTCGAACCGGCCTCGCGGATGTGGTAGCCCGAGACCGAGAGCGCGTGCCACCGGGGCATCTCCGCCGCCGCGAACGTCATGGTGTCCCGGACGAGCCGGAGCGACGGGCGGGGCGG
>CAIYXG010000117.1 GCA_903930035.1 uncultured Actinomycetes bacterium
CGTGACCAAGGCGGCGCTGCTCCACCTGACCCGGTCGCTCGCGAAGGAGCTCGCCCCGGAGATCCGGGTGAACGCCGTCTGTCCCGGGCTCGTCAAGACCGACATGGCCCGGGCGCTCTGGGAGGGCAACGAGGAGCAGGTGTCGAGGTTCGTGCCGCTCGGGCGGCTGGGGGAGCCGTCGGACATCGCCGACGCGGCGCTCTTCCTGGCGTCCGACGCGTCGTCGTGGATGACCGGGACGATGCTGGTCGTCGACGGCGGGATGCTGCTCTGAGCGTCAGCCCCGGGTGGTCGGCGCCGTCGACGACGCGATCACCATGCGGGTGCGGAGCACGTTGTCCTCGGCCTCCACGACCCAGCGGCCCCGGGCGTCCTCCTTGGCCCCCGGCACCCACGAGGGGTTGTCGAAGCTGAAGAACAGGTGCCGGAGCCGCCCGGGCCGGCCGTCGAGCCAGTCGGCGACGCGGCCGGCGTGGGTGGCCTCCAGCAGCCGCAGGTGGCCCGCGCCGCCCCAGCTGAGCTCGACCCAGTGGTTGCCGTCGACCGCCGCACCGCTCGAGCGCACCGTCCCGCCGAGCACGTCGCGGAACAGCCCGAGTGCGCCGTCGAGGTCGGCGACGGCGTAGACCACGCGGCCCAGCGAGGCGACGGGCTGGTCGAACGGCAGCTCGGGGAAGCCCTCGGGCTCGGGCGGCGCCGGGATGGGCGCCTGGCCGACCTGCGCGACCTGGACCACGATCCCGTGCGCCTCCGACGGGTGGAGGAACGCCTCGGACCACGCCGGGTCGGAGCGGTCCTCGCCGACCGGGTGGAACCCGGTGGCCCGCAGCCGCTCGAGCGCCGTGTCCAGGTCGGGCACGGTGAAGGTCAGGTGGTGGGGCCCCGGGCCGGAGCGGTCCAGGAACCGCTGGAGGAAGTCGTTCTCGCCCACCTGCTCAGGGTGCAGCCCCTCGACCACGAACCCGTTGGCGAACCGCAGCTGCGTCCAGCCGAACCCCGGGTTGATGCCCCGGTCCTGGTAGCGGCCGCCGAGCACGCCGGCCAGCAGCGGCCACGGGTCGGTCATCCCCTCGACCGCGACGGCGACGTGGTCGAACGACACGCCCTCGAGGGGCGGGCCGGGCTCGGGCTGGGCGTCGGGGCCGGACTCGGGCATCCCGGTCAGTCTGCCGTGTCCGGCGCGCCGTCGTGCGGTTGGCCCACCTGGTGGCGCCGCACCTTGCCGAGCGACGTCCGGGGGAGGGCGGCCACCAGCTCCAGCGCGCGGGGCGCCGCGGCCGGCGGCAGGTGCTCGAGCGCGAGCGACCGGAGCGCGTCCAGCGTGGGGGGCGCGCCGCGGGGCACCACGACCGCGGTGACCGTCTGTCCCCACACGGGGTCGGGCCGGCCTACGACCGCGACCTCGGCCACCTGCGGGTGGGTGGCCAGCACGGCCTCGACCTGCTGCGGCCAGACCTTCTCGCCGCCGGTCACGAGCAGGTCGTCGGCACGGCCGTCCACGTGCAGGCGGCCGGTGCCGGGCTCGACCCACCCCAGGTCGCCGGTGCGGTACCAGCCGTCGGCGGCCACCGGGTCGGTGCCGTCCCGGTAGCAGCGGAGGAGCGACCGGGTCGAGAGCTCGATGTGGCCCGAGCCGTCGTCGGCGCGGCCCTCGTCCGCGATCCGCACGGCGGTCCCGTTGAGGGGGAGGCCGTCGTAGACCACGCCGCCGAAGGTCTCGGTCATGCCGTAGGTGGCGACGGTGTTGGCGGGCCGGTGTGCCGGCACGGCGGAGCCGCCCAGCAGGACCACGCGCCACTGCGCCACCTGCACCCGGCCGAGGACGGCCGGCACGAGCGACACGTGGGTCGCCCCGCGAGCGGCCGCGTCGTCGACCGCCGCGGCGTCGAACCCGTCGTGGACCTCTAGGCCGGCCCCGGTCGCGAGCGCCCGGGTGACCACCGAGAGCCCGCCGACGTGGTCGAGCGGGAGGCACGCCAGCCAGCGGACGTCGTCGTCCACGCCCAGCGCGGTCGCGGTCGCGAACGCGGCGTGCTCGACGGTGCGGTGGGTGTGGACGGCGCCGCGGGGCCGACCGGTCGTGCCGGACGTGGCCACGACGACGGCGTCGCCCTCCTCGACCGGCTCCCCGCCGGGCCAGGCCGTCTCGTCGCCGCCGGGCCCGAGCACCCGGGTGGGCCGCAGCTCGTCGAGGACCGTGCGCCGCCACTCGTCGGGGCCGCGGCGGGGGAGGGGCAGCACGGCGTCGCCCCGGTCCCAGCAGCGGCGCACCGCGTCGACGAACTCCGGTCCTCCTGGCAGGTCGAGGGCGACGAGCTCGTGCACCCGCCCATGCTGTCCCGAAACCCGGCCCCCCGCCCACACGGCGGCCCTCCGACGGCCAGATGTCGCCCGGTCCGGACCCCCGGTAGCGTGCCGCCGTGGACGCGTGGGAGCTGGTCGCCCGGGTGCTGGCCGCCGTGGTCGGCGTGTGGGTCGTCGTGTCCGTGCTGCTGTCGGCCATCCGGACGGTGGTGGTGCCCCGCGGCGAGAGCCTGGCGCTCACGGCGTTCGTGTTCGTGGGCCTGCGCCGCCTGCTGCACCCGATGGTGGACCGGATGGGCCCGGTCCGGCGCGAGCGGGTGCTCTCGCGGTACGCCCCGCTGTCGCTCATGTTCCTGGCCGCCGCGTGGTCGACGCTGGTGATCCTGGGCTACACGCTGGTGTTCTGGGCGGTGTCGGGCCGGTCGTGGCTGGAGTCGCTCGAGGTGTCCGGCTCGTCGCTCACGACGCTCGGGATCACCTCCGTGCCCGGGGGCCCCACGATGCTGCTCTCGGTCAGTGAGGCGCTCATCGGGCTGGGCCTCGTCGGACTGCTCATCTCGTTCCTGCCGACCATGTACTCCGTCTACAACCGCCGTGAGCTGGCCGTGGCCCAGCTGGCGACCCGGGCCGGCACCCCGCCGTCGGTGGGGGTGCTGGTCACCCGGCTCCACCGGATCCACGGCCTCGACGAGCTCGACGGCATGTGGGCCGAGTGGGAGGAGTGGTTCGCCGACCTGGAGGAGACCCATGCGTCGTACCCGGCGCTCGTCTACTTCCGGTCAGGCCACGGCCGCTCGTGGCTCACGTCGGCCGGCACCGTGCTCGACACCGCCGCGGTCATGACCGCTGCGGTCGACGTGCCGCAGCGGCCGCAGGCCCAGCTGTGCCTGCGGGCGGGGTTCCTGGCCCTGCGGGAGATCGCCGGCCACTTCGGGCAGGAGTACGACCCCGACCCGGCGCCGGACGCGCCCATCTCGGTGACCCGCGCCGAGTTCGACGGGTGCCTGGACGAGCTGGCGGCGGCGGGCGTCCCGCTGCGGGCCGACCGCGACCAGGCGTGGCGCGACTTCGCCGGCTGGCGGGTCAACTACGACGCCGCGCTGCTGGGGCTGTGCGCGGTCATCGAGCCGCCACCGGCGCCGTGGTCGTCGGACCGGGCGCCCCGCTGGTCGCCGCCGTTCCTGCGGACGGTCTGGGCCGCCCGGACCTCGGGGTTCCGCGACGTCCGGGCCCTGCGCCGGGCCGAGGCCCGTGGCTGACGCCCCGTCCGACGGCCTGGTCCTGGTGCTCCGCGGCGGCCTGCCGTCGTGGCTGCTCGCCGCAGCGGCGCCGGTCGTGGTGCTGGCGCTCCTGGGCCAGCGGCTCGCGGCCGACGGACTCCGCCA
>CAIYXG010000118.1 GCA_903930035.1 uncultured Actinomycetes bacterium
GTCACGCTCGCAGACCGCGAGCACCCGGTCGACGTCGCGCCCGGCGCCGGCGTCGAACAGCACCCAGCCGCCGTCGCCCGTCTCGAAGGCCCACATGTGGCAGTCGAAGGCGTCCGTCAGGTCGAAGCCCAGGAAGCCCGACCCCACCAGCGCCACGCGATCGTCGATCCGCATCCCGTCCCCCTTCCGGACGGCGGCAAGCGTACCGGGCGGGGGTCGGCGGCGCACCCGCCCGCGCTCGGCGACCCGCGCGCGTCCATGCCTTCGGGGCATGGGGGCAGTCCGAGACGGCTGTCAGATTGCCCCGTGGCCAACTATCCTGCCGCCACCACGGTGGGCAGGGCCGCAGGCGCTGCCCGGTAGCAGAGGGAGGAGAGGTCGCATGACCGATTACAACCAGCTGGACCCGTTCCGCCGCAAGGCGGACCCGCTGCAGCTCGACCTGGTGGAGTCGTTCGCCAAGGGCAAGATCTCGCGGCGCCACTTCATCCAGCGCGGCACGGTGCTGGGCCTGTCCTTGGCCTCGATCTCCGCGATCGTCGCCGCGTGCGGCGGCGGCTCGGACTCGAGCGGCGGTGACGGCGGCGGCGCGAGCGTCGAGACCGCCGAGGGCGCGATCTCCGAGGAGACGACGGCCGCGGCCAAGACCGGCGGCTCGATGAAGTGGGGCATGTCGGTCCCGGGCTCGGAGGGCGTCAACCCGATCACGATGATCGACCTCGTCACCTACAACGTCTGCGCGCAGGTGTTCGAGTACCTGGTGCGCTCCGCCTCCGACCTCTCGCTCCAGCCGATGCTGGCGACCGAGTGGTCGGCCAACGCGGACGCGACCGAGTGGACCTTCAAGCTGCGCGAGGGCGTCACCTACTCGGACGGCACGCCGTTCACCTCGGCCAACGTGGTCGAGGTCATGGAGAACCTGATCAAGTCCGGCAACTCGGCGCTCGACGGCGTGCTCGGCGAGGGCGGCACGGTCGCGCAGGACGACACGACCGTCGTCTTCACCCTGCTGGCCCCGAACGGCCTGTTCCCGTACCTGATCTCGTCGGACAACACCCAGTCCCAGATGACCCCGAGCGGCTGGACCCCCGAGTCCAACCTCGAGCCGGGCGTCGTCGGCACCGGCCCGTGGGTGATGGAGTCGCTCGACGTCAAGTCGGGCGCCACCTACAAGCGCAACGACACCTGGTGGGGCGGCGCGACGCCGCTCGACTCGATCGAGTTCGTGTTCATCGAGGACACCCAGGCGCAGATCGCCGGCCTCGCCTCCGGCGAGATCGACGGCCTGCCGATCTTCCCGTTCGACAAGGGCGAGGTCCTGTTCGACAACCCGGACCTCAACATCGTCGAGATGAAGTCGGCCACGCACCGCCAGGTCTGGTTCCGCACGGACCAGGGCCAGTTCGCCGACAAGCGCGTCCGCCAGGCGGTCGCGCTGACGTTCGACCGTGAGAAGATGGTCGAGAAGCTCCTGGGCGGCCGCGGCACCGTGGCGAACGACCAGGTCATCTTCGACCTCTACCCGTACCACTCGGGCACGGTCGCGCAGCGCACGAAGGACATCGAGGCCGCCAAGGCCCTGTTCGCCGAGGCGGGCGCCGAGGGTCTGACCGCCGAGTTCAACTTCATCAAGGGCGAGGAGATGCCCGGCTTGGCGCAGCTGATCCAGGAGGGCCTCGCCGAGGCCGGCGTCAAGGTCAACCTGGTCGGCGCCGACTACGGCACCTTCTACGGCAAGTACTGGTGCCCGGCCGAGCCGGCCGATCCGCCGTGCTCGGGCGCGTCGGAGTTCGGCATCGTCGACTACGGCCACCGCGGCAC
>CAIYXG010000119.1 GCA_903930035.1 uncultured Actinomycetes bacterium
AGCAGGACAGCCTCACGACGGATGTCGTCGTCGCGGTCCTTCAAACCGCCGGCCGACACGACATCGACCTTGACCCCGAGCAGCTCCTCGAGCTCCTCGTCGATGTGCAGCAGGTCGAACAGCGAGCTGCCGTCCTCGAACTCGACCAGGAAGTCGATGTCACTGTCGGGGCCGTCGTCACCGCGGGCGACCGAACCGAACACGGCGACGGTGCGGCCCTTGTGCCGGCGGACCACCTCCGTGATCTCGTCACGCCTCGACTCGACGAGTTCCCGCAGCGCGCTCATGTCGAAAGGGTACCCACGACCCCCCTGCTCGCGTCCACGACGATTCCGCCGCTCCGACGCGCAGTCGGTGCGTCAGCCCTTGCGCTGGACTCTGTACACATTCGTCTCGCGGAGAAATGTAGAAGCCGGCTCCGGCAGCGAACGGCGCGGCTCACTCAGCCGGAGGAAGATCCTCGAGGTCCGCGAGGTCGCGCAGGCGACCGGCCGCCCGCTTGTTCGCCCGAAGGTCGTCGAGAGAGACGAACGGCACCTCGATCCCGCCGACCTCGACCAGCATGCGACGGTCGTACGCCTCGGGGAACTCCAGTCCGGTCGCGAACGTCAGGATGTCGATCCGCTGCGGCTCCCGGCCCAGCTGCACCACGACGCCGGGCTGTTCGAAGTCGCTGGCGGACAGCCCAAGGTCACCAAAGCCGAAGTCCATGAGCGCGTCGATGATCCGGGGAGAGTTGGACGGATCCGCCCACACCCAGACATCGAGGTCCTTGGTGTACCTGGGGTGCCCGTGGGCAGCGAGCGCGTAGCCGCCGACGATCAGGAACCGGACGTCACGGGTGACGCACGACTGCAAGAACTCTTGAAAGTCGCGGTTCAGTTCCATGGGCCCACCCGTGATGCTCACGCCGGAGCGACTCGACGGCCTCGAGGCGCTCGGCCGGCGGACGGGTCAGCCAGTAGCGCCACGGCTGGTCGCGTTCGTCCAGACGCTTCTTGGTGACGACCCGTTCCACCGACGACATGTGCGAACTCTACCGGCGGGAGCCAACAGCCGACCGGCCTCGACCCTTGCGCTCACATCCGGACACATCCCCGACCACCACCGACTCGAGCTGGGTCGAGCGCCGACAGTTCGTTGCGAACGGGGTGCCCGCGCAGAGGCTGGAATGCATGCAGCGCCGCTCGCGTTTCCGGCCCATGCAGCTTCCCGCCGTCATCGGTGCCAGCGTCTCGGTCCTCGCCGGCCTGCTCGGACTGACCTGGCCTCAGCAGGTCAGCAGGGTCATCGGCCTCGAGCTCCCTGGGCGACTGGGAGTGTCCGAGTTCCGAGCCACCTACGGAGGACTCTTCATCGGGGCGGGCGTTGCTGTGCTCGCCATCGGGTCCGCCGACGCTGCGCTCGTGCTCGGCGCAGCGTGGCTCGGTGCGTTCGCAGCCCGCGTGGTGTCGATGGTCGTCGACCGGAACACGTCCAAGGAGAACCTGGCAGGGTGCGCCATTGAGCTGGTGATCGGCAGCCTGCTCGTCCTCGGCCGCTGACGCTCTGGACAGGGCCCGTCTCAGCCCTTGCGCTGGAAGCGGTACACGTTCGTCTCGCGGGGGACGAAGCCGATGCGCTGGTAGAGGCGGTTGGCGGCCTCACGGCTCGGGCGGGACGTCAGGTCGACCGTCGTGGCGCCGTGGGCCTCGGCGATCTCGATGGCCCGCAGGTTGAGGGCCTCGCCCACGCCCTTGCCACGGGCCTCGCCGTCCACGACCACGTCCTCGATCCAGGCCCGGACGCCGGTCGGGATGGGGAACACCACCAGGGTCATCGACCCCAGGACCGTGCCGTCGTCGTCCCGGGCCAGCAGCAGGTGGCAGGCCTCGTGGGCGACCACCGACGAGAGGATCTCGGTGGTCATGGGCGGCGCCGAGCTCGACAGCTGTGGCACCAGCCGGACCATGGCCTCCACCACGTCGTCGGTGACCTTCTCGCAGACCTCGATCGTGACCATCGGAGAATCGTAGGACGGCCGTCCAGTCCTCAGGTGCCCGGGTGGAGGATCGGGACGGGCTCGGTACCGTGAACCGGGTGACGCACCTGTGGTGGACGGAGCGGCCGACGCTGGATCGGCCGGTGCTCGTGGCGGCCTTCGAGGGCTGGAACGACGCCGCCGACGCCGCCACCACCGCCGTCGAGCACCTGGCCCGCGACTGGTCGGCCCGGCCCTTCGTGTCGGTCGACCCGGAGGAGTTCTTCGACTTCACCGCCTCGCGCCCCAAGGTCCGCGTGGACTCCAACATGGACCGCCACATCGACTGGCCCGAGAACCAGATGCTCTGGGCCAACCCGCCCGGCTCCGGCGGGGTCATCCTGCTCCGCGGCACCGAGCCGCAGCTGCGCTGGCGGACGTTCTGCGGCCAGGTGCTGGAGGTGGCGCAGGCCTACAACTGCCGGCTGGTCGTGACGCTCGGGGCGCTGCTCTCCGACGTCGCCCACACCCGGCCGGTCCCGGTCTACGGCAACGCGTACGACCCCGACGTCATGGCACGCCTGGGCCTGGAGCCGTCCGGCTACGAGGGTCCGACCGGGATCGTCGGCGTCCTGCACGACGCGTGCCGGACCTCGAGCGTCGACTCGGCCTCGCTCTGGGCGGCCGTGCCGTCCTATGCACCGTCCATGCCCTCGCCCAAGGCCGCGCTCGCCCTGGTCGAGCGGGCCACCGACCTGGTCGGGGCCGCCGTCGGGATCGACGACCTCCTGACCATGACCGAGGCCTACGAGGAACGGCTCACCGAGCTGGTCGACGAGGACGACGCCACCGCCGAGTACGTGACGCAGCTCGAGGAGGAGTTCGACAGCCAGCAGTTCGACGACGAGCTCCGGCTGGCGTCGGGCGACGGACTGGTCGAAGAGGTCGAGCGCTACCTGCGCGAGCAGTAGCGGCCGGGCTCAGACCGGGCCGTTGCCGCCGAACGGCCGGTCCCGCGGCACGTCGTAGAGCACGTCCACGTTCTCGCCCCGGATGGCGGCGAACGCGTGCGGCCCCCAGTGGTCCACCCCGGCCGTCGGGTGCGGCAGCGCGTCCTGCGTGAACCAGCCCACGTCCATGGTCTCGAGCGGGTGGCCGTTCAGCTCCCCGCCCACCGCCCGGCACAGGAAGACCAGCGAGTAGAGCGGTACCCGGGTGAACCCCAGCCGCAGGCCGTCGAACACGCCGAGCAGCCGCTCGACCTGCACCTCGATGCCGGTCTCCTCCTCGACCTCCTTCACCGCGACCTCGCTGGCCGAGTAGCCCACGTCGGCCCAGCCGGTCGGATAGAGCCAGATGCCCGAGTCGGACCGCTGGATCAGGAGGATCTCGCCGGCGTCGTTGGTCACGACCGCCCCGACCGCCACCTTGGGGGTCACGTAGCCGGGGACGCCCTGCCCCACCGACTTCATCCACTCCTCGACCGTCGCCCTGACCTGGGTGGCGGGCGAGGAGTTCTCGGCGACCGCCCGGATCTCGGCGGCCACGTGGAGGACCTCCTCGTAGCGCTCCCGCTCGTAGAGGCTCTCGGTGAACGCCAGCCCGGTGCGGGCGATGCCGGCGAGGGACTCGGACCACCGGTGCAGGTCCGAGTCACTCACGACGTGCGGCGGCGGCTCCTCGGTGCCCATGCCCGCACGCTACCGGCGCACCGGCCAGCCCCGCGGCGCGACCCGGCTCAGGCCTGGCCCTCGAGCGCGTGCAGGAGGGACCGGCGGAGCTCCTCCTGCAGGAGCGGGTCCTCGAGCTTCCCGCCGTCGCGGTCGGTCACGTAGAAGGCGTCGACCACGTCGGCGTCGAGCGTGGTGATCTTGGCGGTGGAGATGTCCAGCTGGAACTCCGCCATCGCACGGGTCAGCCGGTACAGGAGACCCACGCTGTCGGGGCCGAACACCTCGAGCACCGTGAAGTCGGGCGAGATCTCGTTGTCGAACCGGACGCGGGGCGCCAGCTGGTTCATGCCCGGACGGTGCCGCCGGCGGTGGCTCCGGGTGCGCTCGTCGAGCCGGGCCTGCAGCGCCAGCCGCCCGTCGATGGCCAGCTCGACGTCCTTGACGACCTTGTCCCACGGGACCACCGCGCTGCGCGAGGTCCGCACGCGGAACTCGTCGAGCGCCATGCCGGACTCGGAGTAGATGTTGGCCTCCGCGACGTCGAGGCCGTGGAGGGCCAGCGCGCCCGCGACCCTCCAGAACACCCCGGGACGGTTGTCGCAGACGATCGTGATGCGGTCCTCGGCCGCAAGGACCTGGGTCTGGCCCGACTCGATCAGCAGCTTCTGCTCGGCCGTCGGGAACTCGGTCCGCACCACGTCGTGGACGTCACCGCCGCCGAGGAGGTGCTCGGTCCGGCTGCACAGCTGCTCCACGAGCTGGGCCTTCCAGTGCCCCCAGGCCGACGGCCCGGTGGCCAGGGCGTCGGCCTCCGACAGCGCCCGCAGCAGGGCGAGACGGTCCAGGGTCTGCACCTCGCGGGCGATCACCTCGATGGTGGACGGGTCGTCGAGGTCCCGGCGGGTGGCGATCTCCGGCAGGAGCAGGTGGTGGCGCACACCCATGGTGATGGTCGCGGTGTCCTCGGGCGAGAACCCCATGCGGGTGCAGATGTCGGGCGCCATCTGTGCGCCGACGTCGGAGTGGTCGCCGGGATAGCCCTTGCCCAGGTCGTGCAGCAGGGCGGACATGACCAGCAGGTCCGGCCGGGGCACCCGGTGGGCGAGCGCCGACGCCTCGGACGCGCACTCGAGCAGGTGGCGGTCCACCGTCCACCGGTGGAAGGCGTTGCGCTGGGGGCGGCTGCGGTTGGGTGCCCACTCCGGGAGCAGCGGGTCCCACAGCCCCCACTGGTCGAGCGTCTCGACGGTCTCGGTGGCGGCCGGCCCGCACAGGAGGAGGTCGCAGAACATGGCGCGGGCCTCGGGCGGCCACGGGACGGGGAGCGGCGGCGCCTCGGTGAGCAGCTCGATGGTGCGCAGGCTGATCCGGGTGCGCTGGCGGGCGGCGGCGAGCGCGACCCGCAGGACCATCGTGGGGTCGGTGACCGGGTAGTCCTCGTCGGCGAGGCACACGCGGGCGTCGCGCAGCACGAGCCCGTCGTCGAGGCGACGCTCACGGCGGAACCGGTCGAAGAACGCGCCGGTCAGGGTCAGCTTGATCTCGTGCCACGACTCGTCGCTGGTCCACGCCACCGTGCGGCCCGCCTCGGCCAGACGGGCCATGAGCGCGTCGGCGTCGGCGTCGCCCAGCCGGCTCGCCACCAGGTCCTGCTCCTGGAGGAGCAGGCGGTCGCCCGGACGGGCGGTGGCGCGGTGCAGCTCGATCCGGGCGGCCAGCAGCTGGTCGTGGAGGGGCGCAAGGCCCTCGAGCAGCGGCTGCGACAGTGTGGCACCGGCCAGACGGGCCCAGTCGAGGGCGTGGACGTCGCGCAGGCCGCCCCGGCCCTCCTTGAGGTCCGGCTCCAGCTCGAATGCCACCTCGCCCGCCTTCTGGTGGCGCTCGTCGACGGACCGGGCCAGCTCCTCGAGCCACTTCTTGCCGCGCCGGCGCCAGTTGACCCGGGCCTTCTCGGCCAGGTCGGCCGTCACGTTGGGGTCGCCGGCCAGGTGCCGCGCCGTCAGCAACGACGTGGCGGTCTCCAGGTCCTCGGCGGCCAGGCTGAGGGACTCCCGGACCGTGCGGACCGAGTGGCCGAGCTTCAGGTCGGTGTCCCAGACGGGGTACCAGAGGGCGTCGGCCAGGTCCGACAGCGCCCCGGACCGGGGCACGACCAGCAGGACGTCGAGGTCCGACTGCGGGGCCATGTCCCGGCGGCCCTGGCCGCCCACGGCGACCAGCGCCGCGCCGGTCGTCGGCCCGCCGGCCTCCTGGTAGACGTCGCGCAGCCATCCGTCGATCAGGTCGGTGTAGGCCTCGCTGAACGCGCGCCCCACCAGGGACGTGTCGTCGATCAGGTGGCTCCGCTGCAGTGCAGGCGGCATGGACGTACCTCGTGGCCCTTCGAAGCAGGTGGCCCGGTCGGGGGGACGGCAGCGTGACCCCGATGCCCCTCCGGCCAGGTCGGGCCTGCCCTGGCCGGAGGAGCGCCCCGTTGGTCGGGGACCGGGTGCTACCTGGGGGTCAGACGGCCTCGGCGCCGCGCTCCCCGGTGCGGATACGGATGAGCTCGTCGATGGTCGTGACCCACACCTTGCCGTCACCGATCTTGTCGGTGCGGGCGGAGGACACGATGGCCTCGACGGCCGAGTCCACGTCGGCGTCGTCGACGACCACCTCCACCTTGACCTTGGGAAGGAAGTCCACCTGGTACTCCGTCCCTCGGTAGGTCTCGGTGTGGCCGCCCTGGCGGCCGAAGCCGCGGACCTCCGTGACCGTGACGCCGACCACGCCGGCGCTCTTGAGTGCTTCCTTGACGTCGTCGAGCTTGAAGGGCTTGATGACGGCGGTGACCAGTTTCATGTTGTTGTCCTTTGTTTCCGGCTTCCGCGGCGTTAGCCCCGGCCCATAGTGACTTCACCAAAGTGGTAGGCGGTCTCGCCGTGCTCGACGGTGTCGAGACCGGTGAGCTCCTCGTCCTCCGTGACCCGCAGGCCGACGGTCGCCTTCAGTGCGAGGAGAATGAGTGCGGTCACGACGGCCGAGTAGACGATCGTGACACCGTTGGCGATGGCCTGCTCGAGGAGCAGCGTGAGCCCGCCACCGTAGAAGAGCCCGTCGAGGTGCTCGTTGCCGAAGTGCGACGAGTCGGCGAACAGCCCGATCATGAGCGAGCCGACCAGGCCGCCCACGAAGTGGACGCCCACGACGTCGAGGGCGTCGTCGAACCCGGCCTTGAACTTGAGGCGCACGGCGAAGGAGCAGATGACGCCGGCCGCCAGGCCGATCCAGATGGACGACATCGACGACACGTAGCCACAGGCCGGCGTGACGGCGACCAGACCGGCGACGATGCCCGACGCGGCACCCAGGTTGGTGGGGTGGCCGTCCCGGACACGCTCCACGAGGACCCAGGCGAGACCGCCGGCCGCCGCGGCGAGGAAGGTGTTCATGAACGCCTGCACCGCCTGGCCGTTGGCGCCGAGCGCCGAACCGGCGTTGAAGCCGAACCAGCCGAACCACAGGATCCCGGTGCCGATCATCACGAGCGGCATGGAGTGCGGGGGGCTGCCCTCCTTGGGCCAGCCCTTGCGCTTGCCCAGGATCAGCACGGCCACGAGCGCCGCGATGCCGGCGTTGACGTGGATGGCGGTGCCGCCGGCGAAGTCGAGCGAGCCGCGCACGCCCAGCCAGCCGCCGTAGACCCACTTGAAGACCGGGGCGAACACCAGGAGCATCCAGACCGGGGCGAAGATCGCCCAGGCGGCGAACTTCATGCGTCCGGCCACGGCCCCCGAGATCAGTGCCGGCGTGATCACGGCGAACATGCCCAGGAAGGCGATGGTCAGGAGCTGCATGGCCCCTTCGCCCTCGAGGCCGATGTCCTTCAGGAAGGCCGCCCCGAACCCGCCGAAGAAGGCAGCGTCAAAGTTGCCCCCGGCGATCGAGTAGCCCACCACCACCCAGAGGATGGGGATGATCAGCAGGCACCAGAAGTTCATCATGAGCATGTTCAGGACGTTCCGACTGCGGTCCATGCCGCCGTAGAAGAACGCCAGTCCCGGCGTCATGAAGAGCACCAGTGCCGACGACACCAGTACCCAGGCTGCGTCACCTGTATCCATTGCTTGGCCCTTTGTTCGAGAGGGACGGCCCATCGGTCCCTCAGTGGGGGTGAACCTAAGGACGGCGTGTTTCCAGAGTGTTTCTGGGGGCGGGACCTTTGGTTACGGCTCCGTCCCCGGTCGGGCGGGCCGACTGCCTAGGGTGTGCGGCCATGGCCGTGAGGACCGACTGCCGCCACTACTCCACCCGCACCGTCGCCACGGGCGAGGTCGTGCAGCGGTGCCGGCTCGAGATGGCCGAGCTCACGCCGTTCTCGTGCCCGGAGGACTGCCTGTTCTTCGAGCGGCGGACGCTCGGCGACGCGGGCTGGCAGGCCGGGCCGACCGACACGTAGGGGGACTCCATGGACCCGCTCGACGGCACTGCGAGCTGGAGCGACTTCGCCCGGTCCGCACCCGGGCTCGCTGCGGTGGTGCGGGCCCGGCTCGAGTCGGCGGAGCACCACGTGCTCGCCACCCTGCGGGCCGACGGATCGCCCCGGGTGAACGGCACCAACGTGCTGTGGGACGGCGACGACCTCATGGTCGGGTGCATGCCGGGCACGCGGCGGGCCGCCGACCTGGGCCGCGACCCTCGCTGCGCGCTCCACACCGCGCCCGACCTGCCCACCCTGCCCGAGGGCGACGCCCGCCTCGAGTGCGTCGCCGTGCAGTGCTCCGCCGACGACGCTGCGGCGGTCCTCGCCCGGACGGGAGGTGACGGCTCGGGCCAGGACGACGGCGCGCCCGAGGGCGACCTCTTTGCACTGCGGCTGCGGTCGGTGTCGACCGTCAAGGTCGTCGACGAGCACCTCGAGCTGCAGGTCTGGACGCCGACCACCGGCCTCCGGCACGTCGAGCGGTCGTGAGGACCGGCCGTCTGACGCCTCAGCTGTCCGTGCCACGGTGCCGTGCCATGTGGACGTGCGCCTTGGCGGCGCCCCACGCGATGCCGGGCCCGGTGAGCGACTCGTCCACGTCGGCGAACGCCGCGGGGGCAAGTGCGTAGACGTCGTCGGGGTCGGCACGCTCGTCGAACTCGTCCCGGACCACGTGCGGCACGCCCAGCCCGGCCAGCACCTCGGACGGGAACCGGGCGGCGTCGCGGAGGACCCCGAGCGGCGTGCCGCGCTGGTCGGCCAGGTCGGCACCCAGCAGCGCCCGCAGCTCCGGCACGACCTGGTCGCGGCACTGGGCCCCCGCCCGCGCGGCCCGGGAGCGGACGTCCTCGGTGACCGGCACCCCGGCGTCGGTGCAGCGCCCGACCACGCACCGCACGACCCAGTCGGCCAGCACCTGCTCGACCGCGTCGGCCAGGGCGGCGCCGTAGGCCAGGAAGGCGGCCTCGTCCTGGGACTGCTCCGTCACGCAGGTCAGCCGGGCGGCTGCGCGCCGTCGGGGTAGGGCGCCGTCGTGCTCGGCACCGTCACGGAGTTCGGCGGGCCCAGGTTGGTCGGGCCGCCGGGCGTGCCGCCGGTGTCGGGCGGGTCGAGGGCCCGGGCGAGCAGCGCGGGCAACCGGTTGCCGGTGCAGCTCAGGACCACGCGGTCACCCTCGACCGAGACGGCGGGTGGGCACATCAGCAGGTCGGGGTCGTCGACCGGCAGCGGCGTGAACTCCTGCCCGGCGGCGTCGACCTGGAGCAGCCCGTCGGCCACGGCCAGGCGGGCAGGGACGCGGTCCCGGCCGACCAGGACCTGGCCGTCGGCGACCTCGACCGGCGTCCCCAGCACGGCGGCGAGCGAGCCCGCCGAGAGCTCGAGGCGCACCGACCCGGACCCGATCGACCCGATGGTCACCGGGCGGGTGGAGAACCGGTAGGACAGCTGCACGTCGTCGAGCTGGTACGTGGCCGAGTCGATGGTCAGGTACTCGACCTTGACGTCGGTGAGCTCGGCCGAGACCTGGTCGAGCGGCCGGCCCGCCAGCGTGGGCACCAGGGCCGGGCGCCACGGCTGTGCGCCGACGGTGACGTCGGCGGACGCAGCCCGCCCGGTGCCGACGATGGCGCGCTCGGCAGCCACCGAGGCACCGAGGCGGCCGCCGAACTCCACCAGGACGGCCAGGACGACCAGGACGACGACGAGGCGGACCAGCTTGGTGACGAGCCCGGGGCCCTTGTCGCCCTTCTTGCCCCCCACGAGCGGTGCCTAGCAGCCGATCTCGTCGAGGACCGTCTCGGGCGGGGCCACCATGCCCACGTAGAAGGGGCCGAACTCGGCGTAGACGGCCGACGCCTCGTCGAACCGCATCGTGTAGACGACCTCTTTGACGTCGTCGGGGTGCTGGCAGAAGAGCGTGACGCCCCACTCGTAGTCGTCGAGGCCGGTCGACCCGGTGATGACCTGCACCACGCGGCCGGCGAACTTGCGGCCCGACGCACCGTGCTCGTGCATCAGCCGCTTGCGGTCGTCGTAGTCGAGGGTGAACCAGTTGGCGCCGTCGTTGCGCCGCTTGGACATCGGGTAGAAGCAGAAGGCGGGCTTGCCCTCGGGCGGGAGCTCGGGGTGCAGCCGGGCGTTGGCCATCTCCTCGGGGAGCCCCTGGGCGTACTCGCTGAGCTCGGTCAGCGACACGTAGGAGTCGACCAGGTCCAGGCCGGCGGCCACGAGCGAGGTCTGCAGGCGGCGCAGGTGCCACTGGTCCTGGCCGAGCGCCATCACGGCCAGGTCGCACTTGTGGCCCAGCATCGCTGCGGTCACCACCTGGACGCCGTTGGCGGCGGCGTCCTTGAGGGCGACGACCACGTCGTCACGGTCGGTGAGCGGGCCGGCCTGGAAGAACAGGTGGACCACGCTGAGGCCCACGGTGGGCACGGAGGGTTCGGTCATGGCCCGAGCGTACCCACGATCTCTGCGACGGCTTGGTAGGCCGGGATCTTGGACCGGGGCTCCCGCTCGGCCGGTCCCGACGGCAGCAGCACGTTGCCCTCGGGGAAGTGGACCTGGGCGGTCCCGAGGGGCAGTCGGGCCAGGTGGACGTGGCCGCGGAGCTCGCCGGTGGCCGACCGGACCAGCACCGGGTCGCCGTCCGCCAGGCCCAGGCGGGCGGCGTCCGCCGGGTCCAGGTAGACGGCGTCACGGGGTGCGCCGGTGAGCGGGTCGGTGGGCGACCACACGATGGAGTTGAACTGCTTCCCGCGGCGGGTGGTGACCAGGAACCTGCCGTCCGGGACCCCGGTGGCGGGCAGCTCGAGCGGCGTGAACCGGCCGCGGCCGGACGGGGTCGGGAACACGCCGTCGCGGCACAGGTGGCGGCCGCCGTACTGGACGGCGTCGCCCGTGCGGCCGAGCGTCTCGATGCCCGCGTAGTCGGGCACGACGCGGGCGATCTCGGCGCGGAGGGCCTGGTTGTCGGCCCAGCGGAAGGCGCCGGCCCGGTCCGGCCGGACCCGTGCCGCCAGGTCGCCGTAGAGCCGCCACTCGCTGCGCGCCTCGCCGACCTGGCGGGGGATCTCGGGCGAGAACGCGATCCGCCGCTCGGTCGTGGTCGAGGTGCCGCCGCCCTCCTGCTCGTAGCGGGTGCGCACCGGCAGCAGGACGACGTCGTCGCCCTCCACGAGCATCTGCGACGTCACGACCAGGTCGGCGTGGACGCGGAGCGGCACCCGGTCGAGGGCGGCGCGCACCTGGGCGGGGTCGGGCAGCACGTCGAGGAAGTTGCCGCCCGACGCCCACAGCACGTCGACCCCGCCCGCGGCCGCCGCCTCGACCAGCTCCGGGGCGGTGAGCCCGGGCTCGGACGGCACGTCGAAGCCCCACTGCAGCCCCAGCGCGGCGGCGCTGTCGGCGTCGACCGGGACGTTGCCCGGGTAGGAGGTGGCGTAGGCACCCATCTCGGCGCCGCCCTGCACGCCCGAGTGGCCGCGGATGGGCATGAGCCCGGCGCCGTCGCGCCCGACGTTGCCCCGGGCCAGCGCCACGTTGACGATCCCCTGGACGGCCTCGGCGCCGAACGTGTGCTGGGTGATGCCCATGGACCAGACCAGGACCGCGCTGCCGGCGGCGGCGTACAGGTCGCAGAACTGCCCGAGGGTGGACCGGTCGACCCCGGCGGCCCGCAGACGGGCCTCGGGGTCCTGGGCGGCGAGCGCAGCGAGCAGCTCGTCCCAGCCCTCGGTGCGGTCGGCCACGAACCGCTCGTCGGTGGCCCCCCGTGCCGCCAGCTCGGCCACGACCGCGTTGGCCAGGGCGATGTCGCCGCCCGGGCGCACCGGCACGTGGAGGTCGCAGATGGTCGTGCCGAACAGCGCAGACTCGGCCCGCGACGGGATCCAGTACCGCTCCAGGCCGGGCTCCAGGTAGGGGTTCACGACCACGACCTTGGCGCCGCGCCGCTTGGCCTGCTCCAGGTACTTCATGAAGACCGGCTGGTTGTTGGCCGGGTTGGTGCCCCACAGCACGACCAGGTCCGACTCGACCACGTCCTGCAGCGAGCACGTCGAGGCCGCCACCCCGACCGTGGCGCGGAGGCCGACGGTCGAGGGCGAGTGGCAGACCCGGGCCGCCGAGTCGATGCTGGCGACCCCCATGGCCCGTGCCGCCTTGCCGGCCACGTAGTAGGTCTCGTTGGTCAGGCCGCGCGAGGTCAGGTACATCCCGACGCGGTCCGGGGTCGTGGCCGTGATGGCGCCGGCCACCGCGTCGAGGGCCTCGGTCCAGGTGATCTGGCGGAAGCCCGGCTCGCCCCGGCGGCGACGCATCGGGAACCCGAGCCGGCCCATCTGGCGCAGGTCCTTGCCCGACCAGCCGTCGAACCGGCTGACGTCGCTCAGCCGGGACGGCGCGAACGCGTCCATGGTGTTGAGCTCGAGCAGCTCCAGGCGGGTCGTGCACAGGTGCGGGCCGTCGAGCGTCCAGTCCTTCAGCCCGGCCACCCCCAGGGCGCACCCGTCGCACACGCCCCGGGTCAGGACCTTGAGCGCATAGGCCGAGTGCGGCGCCTGCTCCCGGGCGATCCGGAACATGTCCCGGTAGTGCCGCGGCTTCTGCTCCCCCACGCCGTTGGGCGACCAGCCGGCCCACAGCTCGGGGTGCAGTCCCAGACGCTGCAGCCCCGACTGCAGGCCCGGGGCCAGGCCCATGGGGTGCGGCCGCTCAGCCACCGGCCGACCCGCCCGCCACCTGGCCGGCAACCTCCCCGGCAACACGGTCCTCGCCGGCGAACACCGTGAGGCGGCCGTCGCGGGCGAAGCCCACCAGCACCATCCCGGCGCGGTGGGCCAGGTCGACCGCGAGCGACGACGGTGCGCTCACCGACACCAGCGCGCCGAACCCTGCCGCCCACGACTTCTGCACCATCTCGAACGAGGCACGTCCCGACACCCACAGCACCAGGCCGGTCGCCGGGAGCGCGCCGTCGAGCAGCAGGCGGCCCACGACCTTGTCGACGGCGTTGTGGCGGCCGATGTCCTCGCGCACCACCAGCGGCTCGCCGGCCGGGGTGCAGGCCGCCGCGGCGTGGCTGCCGCCGGTGGCGTCGAACAGCTCCTGGCCGTCCCGGACGGCGGCACCGAGTGCGGCGAGCACCGCGGCGTCGAACGGCGCGGCCGGCGGGGCCAGCGGTCGGAGGCGCACCACCAGGTCGTCGACCGAGGTGGTACCGCAGATGCCGCACGAGCTCGACGCGGTGGTGAGCCGCGGCGCGGCCTCGACCGGCGGGCCGTCGGTCTGCACCGTGACGACGTTGAACCCGGTGTCCACGGCGGACCCGGTCGCGCAGTAGCGGATCTCCGTCACGGTCCGCCCGTCGAGCAGGCCCTCGGCCCAGCACCAGCCGGCGGCCAGCTCGTAGTCGTGCCCGGGCGTGCGCATGGTGGTGGTCATGGTCCGGTCGCCCAGACGCACCTCCATCGGCTCCTCCACCAGCACGGACTCGGGGCCGCGTCGCGCGACGCCCGGCTCGAGGCGCCGTGCCAGCACGTTGCGGGTGCGCGAGCGGGCCATGGGTGGATCGTACGGGGCGGCGCCCGTGACGCCCTAGCGGCCCGCGAGCACCTGGGTGGCGGCGAACACGAGCGCCAGCAGGACGATGAACGCCCCGAAGGCCAGTCGGATGGTGCGCTCGGAGGACCGGATGGTGAGGGAGGCGCCGAGCTGGGCGCCCGGCACCACGCCGATCATGAGCGCCGAGGCGAAGAACCAGTTGATGTGGCCGAGCACGGCATGGGTCACGAGCGCCGGGAGGGAGAAGATCGCCACCGCCACGAGGCTCGAGGCCGTGGCGGCGCGGACGGGGAACTTCAGCGGACCGGTGAGCATCGGCACCATCACGATGCCCCCGCCCACGCCCAGGAGCCCCGCCACGAACCCGGCCACGGCGCCCAGCGCGCCGATGGTCCCGAGGGAGTGGCGCGGCACGTCGCGGAGCACCGTGGTGGTGGCCGCCTCGGCACCGGCCGGCGGAGCGGTGGTCGTGGGGGCCGCCGGGTCCGGTGCGGGACCGCGCCGGCCGCCCCGGGCCACCGAGACCCCCGACCACAGCATCAACCCTGCGGTCAGGACCATGAGCACGCGCCCGTCGACGACGTCCGACAGCACGGCACCCCCCACGGCGAAGAGCGTGCCGGCCGCGCCCAGCCCGAGCGCGGTGCGCCACTCGACCAGGCCCTCCTTGGCGTAGCGCCACGAGCCGGAGACGGCGCCCGGGAGGATGGCCGGGACCGTGGACCCGACCGCCTCGATGGGCGTGGCACCCATGAACCGCACGGCCGGCGTGGTGACGACCGCGCCGCCCACGCCGAGCAGCGCCGAGAGGATGCCCGAGAGCACCCCCACGGCCACGACCGCCAGGTACAGACCGACCTTCCCGGCCGTGACCGCGGCCAGCAGGGTCAGAAGTCCATGCCGCCCATGTCCGGCATGCCGCCGCCCGCCGCCTCCGGGGCGTCGGCCACCACGGCCTCGGTGGTCAGGAAGAGCGCCGCGATCGACGCGGCGTTCTGCAGCGCGGACCGGGTCACCTTGGCGGCGTCGATGATGCCCGCCTCCACCAGGTTGACGTACTCGCCCGTGGCGCCGTTCAGGCCCTCGGCCGGGTTCGGCAGCGAGCGCACCTTCTCGACCACGACGCCGCCCTCGAGGCCGCAGTTCTCGGCGATCTGCTTCATGGGACCCTCGAGCGCCCGGGCGATGATCCGGGCGCCGGTGGCCTCGTCGCCCGAGAGCGTCTCGACGACGTCGTTCACCGCGGCCTGGGCACGGAGCAGGGTCACGCCGCCGCCGGCGACGACACCCTCCTCGATCGCGGCCTTCGTGGTGCTCACGGCGTCCTCGATGCGGTGCTTCTTCTCCTTGAGCTCCACCTCGGTGGCGGCGCCGACCTTCAGGACGGCCACGCCGCCCGACAGCTTCGCCAGACGCTCCTGCAGCTTCTCCCGGTCGTAGTCCGAGTCGGTGTTGGCGATCTCGGCCTTGATCTGGGCGATGCGGCCGTCGAGGTCCTCGCGGGTGCCGCCACCGCTGATGATCGTGGTCTCGTCCTTGGTCACCACGACGCGCTCGGCCGAGCCGAGCAGCCCGGTGTCGACGTTCTCGAGCTTCAGCCCGACCTCCTCGGCCACGACCGTGCCGCCGGTGAGGATCGCCATGTCCTGGAGCATCGCCTTGCGGCGCTCGCCGAAGCCGGGGGCCTTCACCGCCACCGACGAGAACGTCCCACGGAT
>CAIYXG010000120.1 GCA_903930035.1 uncultured Actinomycetes bacterium
CCCAACGGTGCGGGCAAGTCCACGCTGCTGCGGGTGGTGGCCGGGATCCTGACCCCGACCCGGGGGACGGTCCGGCGCCCCGCGCGGTGCGCGAGCCTCATCGAGCTCGGCGGGGCCTTCCAGGACGACCTGACCGGCCGGGAGAACCTGGCGCTGGCGCTCGCCCTGGGCGGCCGCCCCCGCCGCGACCGGTCGGCGCTGTTCGACGACGTCGTCGACTTCGCCGACCTGGGCGGCGCCATGGACCGGCAGCTCAAGCACTACTCGTCGGGGATGGTCGCCCGCCTCGCCGCCGCCGTGGCGGTGCACACGGCGCCCGACCTGCTGCTGGTCGACGAGGTCCTCGCCGTGGGGGACGCGTCGTTCCAGCGCCGGATCCTGGACGCCGTGGGCCGGCTGGTGTCCGAGGGGGCGGTCCTGCTCCTGGTGACCCACAGCCTGGACCTGGCCGCCGTGGCGACCGGTCGCACCATCTGGCTGTCCGACGGGAAGGTGGTCGACGACGGCCGGTCCGACGACGTCCTCGCCCGCTACGAGCACGTGGTCAGCGGCTGGGGGCGCGACCTCGGCCACCACGGGGTGCGGATCGAGCAGGTGGCCGTCGAGCCGCCGGCGGTCGGGCCGGGCGACCCGCTGCGGGTCGTCGCCGACGTCGTGTGCGACCGCACGCTCGACGACCTGCAGGTGCGGGTGGACGTGCGGCCGGCGGTCGGGTCGGACCACCAGTGGATGCGCGCCTCGGACGAGTCGGCGGAGGAGCGGCAGGTCAACATGGTGGCGGCCACCACGCCGGTCCGGGGCGTCCGGCTGTCCGAGGGCCGGCACCGTCTGGAGCTCGAGGTGCCGTCGTTCCCGGTGTCGTCGTCGGTCCTCGAGCTGTCGTTCGTCGTGGCCGACCGCCACCACCGTGCGCTCGACGAGCTGCCGGTGGAGCTGCAGGTCGGACGGTCGGGGCAGCGGCCGCACTACCACCTGGTGGCGAGCCGGCTCTCGGCCGGGGCCGACGACGGCGCGACGGCCGGCTAGCGCTTCGCGAGCTGGGGCTCGAGCGCCCGGAGCCGGTTCGTGATGTCCCGCGTGGTGGGGAACCAGCCCATGGCCCGCTGGGCCAGACGGTTGGGGCCGTCGAGGTACCACGGCATGGGGGTCACGACCTCGAGCATCAGCAGCACCCGGATCCCGTCGCTGTCGTTCCAGGCCTCGTGGGGGACGGTGAAGTCGAACATGCAGCCCTCGCCGTCGGCCCAGACGATCATCTCGTCGCCCACCCGGATCCGGCAGTCGCCGGGCTGGCCCGGGACGATCACGCCGAGCTGGTAGCGGAGGGCCCCCTTGTTCGGCCCGCGGTGGACCGTGATGTGGGTGCCCGGCTCGAGCACCGAGAAGCCCGCCATGGTGAGGCCGGGGACCGACCTGACCAGCTCGGTGGTCGCCGGGCAGCGCTCGCAGTTCCAGTCGATCCAGCGCCCCTGGTGCATGAGCACGAAGCTCCGCCACGGCCCGATGTTCCCCTGCGGGATGCCGCCGGTGACGTCCTCGATGTGGGGGATCTCGGTCGGCCCCTCGAGCAGCGCCTCGACCTCGGCCCGCACCTGCGGGTAGCCCGCCTCGATCCGTCGGGCCCAGTCGAACTGGTGGGGGTCCCAGATGGCCGGGGTGTCCGGCCCGAACCGGTTGATGACCGCCTCGTTCGCGGCCAGGACGCCCATCGCCGCGGTCGACGGCAGCTGCTGCCACTTCTCGACCAGCTGCTCCTTGGAGGGCAGGTGCGTCCGTGCCGCCGCCGCCCTCTCGGTCAGCGCCTGCGTGCGGGTCCGGCCCTGCGCCACCGCCCCGCGGGCCGACGCCGCGGCGGCGGTCGAGGTGGCCTGGAGCCGGCCGGCCGCCGTCGCCCGGGCCCGCACCGCCGCGTTGTGGACCAG
>CAIYXG010000121.1 GCA_903930035.1 uncultured Actinomycetes bacterium
CGTCGAGCTCTTCCTCGAGCTCTTCCTCGGTCTCGATTTCGTCGTCCATCGTGCCCTCGGTCCACTCAGCGGGGTGGGAAGGGCCGCATCATAGACATACGGCCAAGCCCGGCGTGGGGACGGTCGTCGGATCAGCCCTGGGCGGCGGAACGGCGGGCCTCGGCGCGGCGCTCGGCCTCGAGGCGCTCGAGCTCCGGCTCCCCGGAGTGGTCCGTGTAGATCATCATCTCGGCGATGGCGCGGTGGCCGGCGCGCTCGGCGATGAGCCGGTGCATCTGCTGCCCGACGGACCGGTAGCTCGGGTGGCCCTGCACCGAGGTCCGCAGCTCGATGAGGTGCATGGCCTCCCGGGCGTTGAACTGCATGGCGTAGCGCACGCGGTAGGCCAGCGACACGGCGTAGGCGGCCCGCTCGGGGAACCGCTCGGACAGGTCGGACCACAGCTCGGCAGAGATGGACATCGCCGAGTCGAACTGCGCGGACAGCCCGGCCTCGTCGATGGCGGCCGGGCGGGTGTAGCCGTGGCGCGGCGTGAGCGTCTGCCACTCGACGGTCATGATCCGGTGCCGCTGCAGGTCGCGGAAGGCGCCGTAGTCCGACACCACGTCGAAGCGGTAGTCCGTCCGCTCGAGGGCACGGCCGGGCTTGTGGCGGCGGTTGGACCGCTCCCCCACGTAGGCCCGCATGACCGACATCTTGTCCTCGGTGCTCATCGACCGGACCCGCTCGAGGATCTGGGCCTCGGGCAGGTTGGTGTACGGGTAGAGCATCGCGGCGACGACCTTGTTCTCGCCCTCCGGGTCGAAGTCGACGAGCGTGACGTTCGGCGCCGACGGGCCG
The DNA here is from genome assembly GCA_903930035.1 of uncultured Actinomycetes bacterium. Classification (GTDB taxonomy): domain Bacteria; phylum Actinomycetota; class Acidimicrobiia; order Acidimicrobiales; family Microtrichaceae; genus CAJANQ01. Next base: position 841 of record CAIYXG010000121.1, read on the forward strand.
TGCACCTCGTCGCCCGAGAGCACCTCGTACGTCACGGCCTCCATGGCCTGGCGCGTGCTGGTCATGTAGTCCGACCACGCCTGGCCGCGCTCGGGCAGGTCCACCCGCTTGAGGAAGCTGGGCACGACCTTGCGCAGCTCGTGGAGCATGAGGTCGGCGTACATCCGGGCCTCGGGGAGCGGGTGCGACCGCATGCGGAGCAGGAGCGCCTCGTAGCCCTGGCCGGAGCCGTAGATGCCCACGTTCGACATGGCGGCGGCCGGGAGGATCCCGCGCACGGCGTCGAAGGCCTTGGCGCGGATGGCCTGCCGGTAGACGAAGTCCGAGTCGGCCTCGCTCTTGGGGTGCCGCTCCCTGAAGTAGTCCTGGATGGTCCGCGCCAGCTCCGAGTAGATCTCGAAGAGGCGGTCCATGTCGCCCACGTAGCGCGCCCCGAGGTTGGACCCGAGGACCTCGGGGTCCCGGTAGTAGCGGAACCGGCCGCCCAGCCGCTCGTCGTAGGGGATGTACCGGGTCGACTGCTCCAGGTAGCTCATGAGCCGGCCCCACTCGAGCACCTTGGTGAGCAGGTTCGAGGCCTGCTCGCACGCCAGGTGGACCCCGCCGAGCTGGGCGACCGAGTCGTCGCCGTACTCGAAGAACACACGGTCGTAGAGGTTCTCGGCGCGCTCGACGCCGATCGTGGCGTCCACGGTCTCGTCGCCGGAGGTGTCGAGCTCGCCGACGAACTCGTCGAGGAACAGCCGGCGCAGGGACTTGGCCGAGCGGGAGTAGCGGGCGAAGAGCGCCCCCTTCACCACCTCGGGCAGGTTCACCAGCGCGAAGACCGGTCCGTCCAGGTTGGTGAAGTACCGCCGGAGGACCGTGCGCTCGTCGTCGGTGAACTGTTCGGCGACGTAGGTCGGCAGCGGCGCATTCACAGGACGTGACATTAGAGGCGGCCGGGCGTGCCGGAGGGGATGGCGCCCCCGGGCCCGCTAGTCGGGGGCGGCGCCTGCGGCCAGCCAGGTGTCGACGACCGTGAGGGCCATGGCGCGGGCACCGTCGAGGACCGCGCGGTCGCCGGCTGCGGCGCGGGCGTGGTCGGCGAACTCCGGGGTGTGGATGCTCACCCCGGCCGGGGCCACGGCGAGCATCGGCGGCGGGGCGGGCTCATGGCCTCCAGCGTGCGCATGTTGTGCAGCCGGTCCGCGAGCTTGACCATGATGACGCGGATGTCGCGCACCATGGCGAGCAGCATCTTGCGGAAGCTCTCGGCCTGC
>CAIYXG010000122.1 GCA_903930035.1 uncultured Actinomycetes bacterium
CGAAGTACTTGTCGAGCACGGCCTGGTACCGGGTGTCCTCGGGCTCGGCCCGCAGGAAGAGCGTCATGGACGACCTGAGCTTGGCGGCGTCGCCGCCGACCAGCGCGGCCGCAGAGGGTGCCTCCGACGCAAGCACGGCGTCGGTGCACTGGTGGAGCCGGTCGCGCAGCGTGGGGTGTGCCAGGTACGCACGGGCCTCGTCGAGGCCGCTGAGGGAGAACTTCTTCGACGTCGCAGTGGACCCGAACTCCAGCTGGGGGAACACGTACCACATCCAGTGTGTGTGCTTGCTGCCGTCCCGCAGCTGCTGCAGCGCGTGGTCGAACGTGTCGTGGCCGAACGACGGCTCATTCTGCTCGAGCACGAACCGACCCAACCTGAAGTCCTTCTCTCCCATTGCCCCGTTGTACCGCACGCCCGTGACGGCGCCGTCCAAAGGGTTCAGTCGGTGAGCGGGCCGTAGGTGTCGGGGCGGCGGGTGGTCAGGAACGGGAACAGCTCGAGCCAGTCGGCCCGTGCGTCGAGGTCCAGGTCGGCCACGACCACGGCCGCCTCGTCCCGTGGTGCCTGCACCAGCACCCGGCCGTACGGGTCCGAGATGAACGTGGACCCGTAGAAGGTCAGCTCGGGCGCGCCGGGCGCCGCCCGCTCGGTGCCGGTGCGGTTCACCGCCACCATGTGCGTCCCGTTGGCGATCCCGTTGCCCACGATGACCTGCTGCCACAGCGGCTGCGTGTCGAACCCCGGGTGGTCGGGCTCGGAGCCGATGGCGGTGGGGTAGACGAGCACCTCGGCGCCGGCCAGCGAGTAGACCCGGGCCAGCTCGGGGAACCACTGGTCCCAGCACGTGGGGAACCCGACCTGCGCCGGGCCCACCGCCACGACCGGGTAGCCGCCGTCGCCCGGCGGGAAGAACCGGTCCTCCCGGTAGCCCTCGGTGACGGGGATGTGCAGCTTGCGCGTGCGGGCGACCAGCGTGCCGTCCGCACCCACGCACACGGCGGTGTTCCAGCCTCGGGGCGCCACGTCAGGGTCGGCCTCCCAGAGCGACGCCGAGACCGCCACGCCGTGCGTGGTGGCCAGGTGGCGGAGCAGCGAGACGGTCGGCCCGGCCTCGAGGTCCTCGGGCACGACGTCCACCGCCGCGGCACCGCCCTCGACCGACGCGACGTACGGGCTGAGCGTGAGCTCCTGGAGGCACACGAACTGCGCGCCCTCGGCCGCGGCCAGCGCCACGCCGTCGGCCAGGTGCTCGGCATGGGTGTCGCGGTCCGGGTGCCAGGCGACCTGGACGGCGCCGACGCGCCACGGGTCGCGGGCCGGCGGCCGGGTGCGGGCGGGGGAGGGCAGGACGCCCTCGGCGACGACCAGCCTCACCGGCCGCCGCCCCCGGGCGTGCCGGCGGCCGGGACCTGCTGGGTGATGCAGTGCGGGCCGCCGCCGCCGAACGCGAGGGCCACCGCCGGGACCGGCACGACCTGGCGTCCGGGGAGCTGCTCGCCGACGAGCGCCAGCATGTCGTCGTCGGCGGGGTGGCCGCTCACGGGCACCACGGCGCCGCCGTTGCAGAGGTAGAGGTTCAGGTACGGCACGGCCAGGCGTTCGCCGCCCAGCTCGGCGAAGGGCAGCACCGGTACCTCCACCGTGGTCAGCGGCGTGCCGTCGGCCGCGGCCGCACCCGCCAGCGCGGCGGCGTTGGCGGCCATGCGGCCGTGGTCCTCCTCGTCCGGGTCGTCGCAGTCCTGGCGCAGCACCGTGGCCGGCGCCACGAAGGCGGCGACGTTGTCCACGTGGCCGTCGGTGTCGTCGTCGAGCGCCAGGCCGTACGGCAGCCACACGACGTGGCGCGTGCCCAGCACGCGGTGCAGGCCGGCCTCGACCTGCGCCCGGTCCATGGTCGGGTTGCGGTTGGGGTGCAGCAGGCACTGCTCGGTGGTGAGCACGGTGCCGGCGCCGTCGACCGAGAGCG
>CAIYXG010000123.1 GCA_903930035.1 uncultured Actinomycetes bacterium
CCGTTGTCTCAGCCTCCGAGCAGCACCATGGGCTGCGCCGTCGATCGAGGAGGCCTTGCGTGAGCACCCCCTACCCGGGTTATCCCGGACCGGGCACGAGTCCGGTGACCTACCCCCAGACCAGTCCCACCGCGGCCCATCCGCCGCTGGGACCCTCCGCCGACCTTCCCCCCGCGCCCGCGCCCCGGCGTGAGCGCCGCGGGATCGGGGCCGGCCTCATCGTCGGCATGGTCGCCGGCGCCACCCTGATCGCGGCCACGGCCGGCGTCATCGGAGGGGGCGTCGGCTACCTCGTCGCCCGCGAGACCCTCCCGCCCGCCGCGACCTCCACCGTCGTCGCGAGCGGCCTGGCCACCGACGACGGGGCCGTGCTGCCCAGCGTCGTGCCCGGCTCGATCGCCGAGGTCGCGGCCGCCGTCCAGCCCGCCGTCGTGCAGCTGAACGTGACCGGCGGATCCGGCGACGGCATGGGTGACGGCACCGGCACCGGCTTCGTCATCAGCCCCGACGGCTACATCATCACCAACCACCACGTCGCCGGACCGGCCGGCAAGGACGGCGCCATCGAGGTCGCCTTCGCCGACGGCACCACCGAGAAGGGCCGGCTCATCGGCTCGAACCCCGGCTACGACATCGCGGTGGTCAAGGTGAACCGCACCGGCCTGGACACGCTGACCATCGGCTCGTCCGCCGACCTCAACGTCGGCGACCAGGTGATCGCGGTCGGCTCCCCTCTCGGCCTGACCGGCACCGTGACCACGGGCATCGTCAGCGCCCTCAACCGGCCCGTGACCGCGGGCGGTGACGGCGAGCTCGCGTTCATCAACGCGATCCAGACGGATGCGGCGATCAACCCGGGCAACTCCGGTGGCCCACTGCTCGACGGCATCGGTCGCGTCATCGGCGTGAACTCGGCCATCGCCTCGCTCGGCGCCGGCTTCGGCGGCCAGGCGGGCTCCATCGGCCTGGGCTTCGCGATCCCGATCGACGTCGCCAAGCGCATCACCGACGAGATCCTCGCGACGGGCACGTCGACGACGCCGATCATCGGCGTCAGCCTCGACACCGAGTTCACCGGTCCCGGTGCTCGCGTGGCCGAGGTGACGGCCCAGGGCCCGGCCGACCTGGCAGGCCTGCAGGAGGGCGACCTGATCACCAAGGCCAACGGCACCGTGCTGGCCGACTCCACGCAGCTCGTCGTGACCATCCGGGCGCAGGCGCCCGGCGACACGATCCAGCTGACGATCGAGCGCGGCGGGCAGACCCTCGAGGTCCCCGTCACCCTCGGGAGCCAGTCCTGACGCAGGCGGCCCGCTGACGTGATAGCCCGTGCCCCTTCCTCCTCGAGGGCGCGGGCCATCACTGTGCTGAAGGCCACGGTCGCGGCGGGGCCTCCGCGGATGCGGACCGTCGTGATCCCGGGCACTCTGTTGCGGTGCCCGCCGTCCTCGATCCGCTGCGTGACCGCGTGGCCGCCGGATTCCGCAAGGTCGTCTCGGGTGACCCGTCGGGAGCCC
>CAIYXG010000124.1 GCA_903930035.1 uncultured Actinomycetes bacterium
CCGGCGTCCGGCTCGGCGGCGGGGCCGGCGCCCAGGTGGTCAACCTGCGGCCGGCCGGCTGACCGGCGCCCCTCAGCCCAGGAGGGCGTGCGCCGCCGACTCCAGCTTGGGCATCACCGAGTCGGCCGGGTGGGAGCCGGCGATCCACGCGACCAGCGCCGCCAGCCAGACGTCGTTCAGCAGGTCGATCGCCAGGTCGCGGTCGGGGTCGGGCTCGACCGTCGGCCCCAGGGCGTCGCTGATGATGCGGCGCATGCCGTCGCGGTTGGCCGACACCACCGGCGCCAGGTCGGCGCTGCCCGAGACCAGTGCCCGGACCATGGCCACGGTGACGTCGGGCTGGCGCTGCAGCGCACGGTTGGCCCGGCCCAGCACGTCGACGACGCGCGCCACCGGGTCGGTGCCCTCCGGCGGGCGGCGGGCCAGACGGTCCGCGAGCGCCTCGACCTGGACGCCCATGACCGAGAGCAGCAGGTTCTCCTTGGACGGGAAGTAGCGGTAGAGGGTGCCGAGCGCGACGTCTGCCCGGGCGGCGACCTCGCGCATCTGCACCGAGTCGAACCCGCCCGCGGCCGCCAGCTCGAGCGCGGCGTCCAGGATGCGGTCGCGCCGGGCGGCCTGGGACTCGGTGAGGGCGTCGTCGGTGAAGTCAGACATGGCGGCCTCCCCATGCCACCACCGGACCCGCCACGTCCACAAGGGCCGAGGTCACGGACAGGTCGACCGGCACGGGGTCGAGCCGCACGCCCGTCGCGCCCTCGGCCACCTCGAGGTGGGCCCGCAGCAGGGCCACGTGGTCCTCGTAGGTGGCGACCGGACCGTCGCTCCCCCAGACCTGGAGGGCCAGGCCGGCACCGAGCGAGCGGGCCAGGTCGACCACGCCCTGGGTCGCAGGGTCGGGGCCGTCGGACCAGCCCGGCGCGCCCGGGCCAGACACGGCCAGGCACCCCCGACCCTCGAGCGAGCACACCAGCGCCGCGGCGGCGGCGAACCCGGGCACCACCGTGGCGGGCACGCACACGCTGCCGGGGAAGGAGGTCGGGAAGGTCCGGGCCAGCCAGAGCCCGGCCGGGCCGGGGTCGGCGACGGCGACGCCGCCGTCGGGGAGCGCGCCGGACAGGTGCAGCGCGGCGCGCGCCGGCGTGAGCGGCACCGCGTCGGACTCGTAGAGCGGGGTCACCAGGGCCGCCAGGTCCCGGTAGAGCGCCGGGCGCGCCGCGGGCGGGGTCCGGGACGCCGTCCACCGGTGGCAGAGCGCCGCCAGCTGGGCGGGCGCGACCTCCTGGACCACAGGGTTGCCCAGCGCCGCGACCCCGAGCTCGTCGACGTCGAGCCCCGAGGCCACCACGACGTCCGCGTCGGGGACGCCCGCCAGCTCCGCGTCGCGGCCCTGCAGGCCGGCGGTCCCGAAGTGGAACGGGCTGTCCCAGCGCTCGACCCCCTTGGCGCCCCACGAGTTCACGACGCCGACGCCGGCGGTCCGCGCCAGCCCGCGGAGTGCGTCGGCCGCACCGGCCCGGACCACGCCCGGACCCACCACCACCACCAGGCGCAGCGACGCCATCGCCGGGTCCAGCGTCAGGACCGGGACCCGGTCGTCGTCGGGCGCGGGGAGCACCGGGCCGGCCACGGGGGCGTGCAGGTCCAGGTCCAGGTGGACGGCGCTGGTCGCCGGCACCTCGAGGCCCGGCACCACGGCGAGCACGTCGACGAGGTCCTCGACCGACCCGACCGTCTGGAGCGGTGCGGTGCCGCCCGGCGCCGACGACAGGTGCAGCACCGGGCCGCGGACGAGCGCCGCCCCGAGCCGGCCCCGGCCGTCCGGGTGGCCCAGGCGGCCGTCGGCGTCGGCCAGCAGGCAGGCCAGGTCGGGGTCGTCCACCGGCACGGCCCGGAGCCCGTGACGGGCGCAGGCGTCGGCGTCGACCTCGTCGGCCGGGCCGAACACGCGCCCGACCCCCAGCTCGGCCAGCCGGCCGTAGAGCACGTCGGCGACGGTGGTCATGCGGACCCCTGGGGCCGGCGAGGGGGCGGGTCGTCGTCGACCAGGTCGTCGTCGGTCACCAGCAGGTCGATGGCCTGCTCCACGGCCCGGCACAGCGCCGGGTCCAGGTCGGCGAAGGTCCGGACCGACGACAGCACGTGCCGCCAGCCGTCGACCGGGGTGCCCCACCCCAGCCGCGCGCAGATGCCGGTCTTCCAGTCCTCGCCGACCGGCACGTCCGGCCACGCCTCGATCCCCACGGACCGGGTCCGGACGCACTGCCAGACGTCCACGTAGGGGTGCCCCACCACCGTCACGTGCGGACCCTGCACCGACGCCGCGAGCCGGGACTCCTTGGAGCCCGGCACCAGGTGGTCGACCAGGACCACCAGCTCCCGGCCCGGTCCCGGCCCGAACCGGCGGACCTCAGCCGCCAGGTCGTCCACGCCGCCGAGCGGCTCGACCACGATCCCCAGCTCACGGAGCTCGTCGCCCCACACGCGCTCGACCAGCCGGGCGTCGTGGTCGCCCTCCACCCACAGCCGGGCGGCCCGGGCCACACGGGCCCGCTGCTCCGCCGCCACGACCGCCCCGGCGGCCGACCGGCGCGTCCCCGGCGCCGACGCCGGTGGCGCCCCCTTCACGAGCGTGACCGTCTCGCCCAGGTGGGCGAACGCCCCCGGCTCGTTGCGGAACGTGTGCTCCCCGCCCGCACGGTCCCGGAGCACCACCAGCTCGCCGGTGAACTTCTTGAGGGCGCCCCGCAGGCCGGAGGCCCGGTGCAGGAGCGGCATCCCCAGCTCGACCGGCTGCTGCACGTAGTCGTGGCCGCCGGTGGTGGCGGTGATGTCGGTCGGAGGCGGCACGGGCCGAAACTACCGGGGGAACCCGTCGGCTCCGTGGACGAGGCCCGTGGAACTCCGGGGCTGCGACCACTAGAACAAGGTGGTCCGGCGACGTCCGCGAGGGAGGACCATGGCCGAGGTGGGTCCGACAGCGACGGGCGGGGCGGACGGGCCCGACGACGCACTCCGTGCCGCCCTGGCCGACCTGGTCCTCGGTGCGCTGCCCGCCCCGGTGCGGGCCCGGCTCGTCGGGGCGGCCGCCGGTGCCGTCGTGGCCGACGCCCGCGCGCTCTTGTCGCACCGCGGGCAGGACGAGCTCCTGGTCCGGGCCACCGAGGGACGGCCGCTGCTCGGGCCGTCGCCCGAGGGCGCCCGCAGCACGGTGCTCGAGGTGGCGACCGACGACCGCCCCCTCCTGTTCTCCACGATCCTCGCCGCCGTGGACCGCGCCGGCGCGACGGTCGAGCACTCGCTCCACCCGATCGTCGGCGCCGAGCGGACCGGGGGCCGCCTCACGGCCGTCCGGGCGCCGCGGGGCGACGGGCACGACGAGTCCTACGTCCGCGTGGAGCTCGAGGACGCGCTCGACGACGACGCCCGCGCCCGGCTCTGCGACGAGGTCCGTGCCGGGGTCGAGGACCTCCGTGCGGTCGACGCGGCGGCACCGGCGCTCGGCGAGGCGCTCGCCGCCACCGCCGTGCGCCTCGACGCCGCCGCAGCGGGCCCCGAGTGGGCCGAGGCCGCCGCGTTCTGCCGCTGGGTGCGGCGCCACGTGCTGGTCACCGGCGCACGGCTCCCCGACGGGTCGTCCCTCGGCGTGGGCGCCGAGGCCGACCCTGTGGAGCCCCTCCCGGCCGGCACGGCGGTCGCGGTCCGCCGGTCGCGCGGGACCAGCCGGGTCCACCGCACCGAACGGCTCGCCGTCCTCACCTTCGCCGACCCCGCGGGCGGCCCGCCGACGCAGTTCGTCGGTCTCACCAGCATGGAGGGCCGGGCCGAGCGCCCCTCCGGCGTGGCGTGGGTCCGCCACAAGCTGGCCGAGGCCCTGCGGTGGCTCGCCGTCGTCCCCCGGTCCCACACCGAGACGGTGGTGCGGACGTTCTTCGACGACCTGCCGTGGGACGTCCTGCTGGTCGCCGACGCCGCCTGGCTCGCCGAGATGCTGGGAGCCATGGTGGCGGCCGCCGACGAGGACGCCACCGTGCTGCGGCTCCTGGCCGAGCCCGGCCCGGTCGCCGTCACCGCGGCGGTGGCCGTCCCCGAGGCCGACTACCGCCCCACGCTCGACGACGACCTGGCGGCGGCGTTCCGCTACCTGCTGCCGGTCGAGCGCGTCGAGACCGGGGTCGAGCTGGGCGAGGGCGGCATGTTCACCATGTCGGTCACCGCGCTGCTGGACCGTTCCCGGCCGGGCGAGGTCATGCCCGACGAGGACGCGTCGCGCGCCATGTCGGTGGAGCTGCGCCACCTGGCCCGGTCGTGGCCCGAGCAGGTGGTCGCCGAGCTGGCCGAGCTGCTGCCCGGCACGGCGGCCGCCGCCCAGGCCGCCGCGCGGGTCCGCTGGGACGCGTGGGCCGGACGCCTGGACCCTGCCTACCGGGACGCCACCCCGGCCGCCGTCGCCGCGGGCGACCTGCTCGCCCTCGACGGGACCGTCGGGACCGGCGGCGCCCACGTCCGGCTCGTCCCGGGCCGCGGCGGGCACGGTGCGGGCCCCCACGACCGGGGGGCCGACGACCAGGGGCCCGACCGTGCGCAGGACCTCCGGCTGGTCGTGGACGGTCCCCCGCCGCTGCTGTCCGACCTGGTGCCCGCCGTCGAGAGCCACGGCCTCCTGACCGTGTCCGAGACCACGTACGTGCTCGGTGGCGGGCCCCCCGCCACCGTCCTGGGCCTCCAGGTGCGCGTCCCCGGCGGCCACGAGCTGGTCGACGACGGCCGGCTGACCCGTTCGCTCCTCTCCACGCTGGACCGTTCCACCGATGCGGACCGCCTCAACGGACTGGTCGTCGCGACCGCCCTGGACCACGCGCAGGTGGCGGTCCTGCGGGCGTACGCGCGCTACCTGCCCCAGCTCGACCCGACGGTCCATCCGGCGTCGGTCATGGACGCGCTGGCCGACAACCCTGGGGCGGCCGTGGCCCTCTGGGACCACCTGGCGGCCCGGTTCGGTCCGGCGGCCGGCACCGACGCGGCCGAGGACACCGCCGGCCGGGACCACGTGGTGGCGGCCTGCGACGCCGTGGCCCGGCTGGACCACGACCGGCTCCTCCGATCGCTGCTGCTCCTGGTCGACGCCACGGTCCGGACCAACGTCTGGCGCGCCGACCGCGGCGGGCCCGTGGTCCTGAAGCTCGACGGCACCCGGCTGGGCGGGCTCGGCAACCGGCCGGCCTGGCGCGAGGTCTGGGTGAGCTCGCCGGAGGTCGAGGGGATCCACCTCCGCGCCGGGCCGATCGCGCGCGGCGGGCTCCGCTGGTCGGACCGGCCCGACGACGTCCGCACCGAGGTCCTCCAGCTCGCCGACGCGCAGCGGCTGAAGAACGCGCTCATCGTCCCGACCGGGGCGAAGGGCGGGTTCGTGGTCCGCCGGCCGCCGGCCGACGGCGCCGCGCTCCGCACCGCGGTCGAGGCCGCCTACCGCACGTTCGTCGACGCGCTCCTCGACGTGACGGACAACCTGGTTGCCGGCGCCGCCGTCC
>CAIYXG010000125.1 GCA_903930035.1 uncultured Actinomycetes bacterium
CGCCACCGCGCTGTCGGGCTCCGGCACGGCCATGGCGGCCCTGCCCGGCGGGTCCACCAACGTGTTCGCCCGCACGCTGGGCCTGCCCGAGGACTGCGTCGCCGCCGCCCGGGTGACGGCCGAGGCGCTCGCGGCGGGCTCGGTCCGGCGCATCGGGCTGGGCGAGGTCAACGGCCGGTTCTTCTGCTTCCACGTGGGCGCCGGTTGGGACGCCGCGCTGGTGGCCCGCGTCGAGCGCCGCAGCGAGCTCAAGCGCTACGTCGGCCACGCGCTGTTCACGGCCGCCGGCCTCCGCACGTTCTTCGGCGGCTACGACCGCCACGCGCCCCACTTCACCGTCACCTTCCCGGGGGCCGGGCCGGACGGCACCGACGAGGTGGTCGAGGACGGCTACTTCTCCGTGGTGATGAACAGCGACCCCTACACCTTCGTGGGGAAGCGGCCGTTCACCGTCATGCCCCAGGCCACCCTGGACCGGCCGCTGTCGGTGATCACCCTCCGCTCCATGGACGTCCGGGCGTTCGCCCCGCTGATGGTCGACGCGCTCAAGGACCGCAGCGGCGTCACCTCCAACGAGTACGTGCACGTCCGCCACGACGTGGCAGAGGTGGTGCTGCGCCGCCTCACCTCCATGCCGTTCCAGGTGGACGGCGACTACCTCGGCGAGGCCGAGTCACTGCACTTCCGGCACCACCCGGACGCCGTGCGGCTGGTCGTGCCCGTCGGCTTCTCGCAGTAGCCGGGCCGCCGGGGCAGGACGTTCAGGCGCCCGGCAGCGCGCCCCGCGCCGCGGCGGGGGTGTTGGTCACGATCCCGTCGACGCCCATCACGGCGAGCGCCGCCACCCGGTCCAGGTCGTCGACGGTCCAGGTGTTGCAGCGCAGCCCGGCCGCCCGGCACTGCTCCAGCAGCGCCGGGGTGACGCACGGGTCCCACGGGTGCAGGGCCGTGTGCCCGCCGGCGGCGGCCACGGCGACCGCGTCCACGCTGGCGGGGTCGACCACCAGGTAGCCGGTGTCCAGCCCCGGGGCCAGGGCACGGACCCGGTCGATCGTGGGCAGGTCGAACGAGGAGACCAGGACCTCCTCGAGGATCCCCGCCTCCCGGCGGTCGGCGAGCAGGGCCAGCACCAGGTCGACGACGTCCATGCCGTAGGGGGCGTCGGACAGGTCGCCGGGCGAGTTCTTGATCTCCACGTTGACGCCCATCGGGGCGCACGCGTCGAGGGCCTGCGCCAGGCCGACCGTGCCGGCCGGGGCGTCGGCCAGCGCCGTCGACCACACGGACCGGCCGTCGCCGAAGTCCGGGTCGTGGTGGACGACCATCTCCCCCAGCCTGTTGATGCGCACGTCCAGCTCGACCCAGTCGGCACCCTGGTCGGCCGCCCCGCGGAAGGCCGCGGCCGTGTTCTCGGGGAAGTCGGCGGACGCACCCCTGTGGCCGATGACCAGTGGACGGGGGGCAGGGCCTGTGGGGATCCTGTCGTCAAGCATGTGGAAAAGACCCTTTACAGGAGGGTGAACGGGACGTATCTTGCTTGTTCTCGGATTCACAAGTCCCCAGCGCTGGGCGGGGAACCCCTGAATCTGGCCCTTGTACACGGCTACGGACGCGGCCGCCTGCGCGTCCCTCATTGTAAGGAAGCAACGTGGCGCTCACCTCCAACCGCAACCTGGACCTGGCCGTCGAGGACTGGCGTGCCAACTCGGCGTGCCGTGACACCGACCCGGACCTCTTCTTCCCGGTGGGCACGACCGGCCCCGCCCTGGACCAGATCGCGTCGGCCAAGGCCGTCTGCGACACCTGTGACGCCAAGGCCCCGTGCCTGGAGTTCGCCCTGACCACCAACCAGGACTCTGGCGTGTGGGGCGGCACCTCCGAGGAGGAGCGCCGCAAGCTCCGCCGGGCGTGGGTGGCCGAGCAGCGCCGCCGCTCCGTCTCCGCCTGAGCGGACCTTCGCGCCGGCCCCTAGGGGCCGATCCTGCGGCCCCCCTGACCGGGGGGCCGTTGCGCGTCCGGGTCGGCGTCCAGGTGGACGGGCACGGTCAGCTCCACCCGGGTGCCCGGCCGGGCCCCGGACGGGTGGTCCAGACCGAACGCGATCTGCCCGCCCAGCTCCTCGACCAGCCCGCGGACGATCGACAGCCCCAGGCTGGTGCTGCGGGCCGGGTCGAAGTCGGCCGACAGGCCCACCCCGTCGTCGACCACGGCGACCGACAGGTCGGCCGGCTCACGCTCGAG
>CAIYXG010000126.1 GCA_903930035.1 uncultured Actinomycetes bacterium
CCGCTACGAGCGCGCCCACCGCAACCGGCAGACGATCCTGCACCGGGTCGCCCAGCTCCTGGCGCCGTGACACCCGCGGGACCCGGACCCGGGACGGGGCCCGCCGCCCGGCTCGCCGCCCCCGACGACGCCACCGACCTGGCCCGGCTCGGCCACCTGGCCCACGCCGAGGTCCAGTCCCAGCGTGGCGGCCCCGCCTACCTGCGCGAGCTCGGTCGGAGCGCCGCGGAGCTGCTGGTCCCGCCCGGGACCGGCATCCAACTGGTGGGCACCCTCGGGGGTGTGGTCGTCGGGACGCTCGCGCTCGGCGAGGTGGCCCACGCCGACCGCACCGTGACGGGGCGTGTGACGGCGCTCTACGTCGAGCCCGGGGCACGTGGTGCCGGCGTGGGGGAGCGGCTCCTCGCCGGGGCCGTCGAGGTCGCCCGGACGCGCGGCTGGGCCGCGCTCGACGCCACGGCGCTGCCGGGCGACCGGGCCACCAAGAACTTCTTCGAGGCGGCCGGCCTGGTGACGCGGCGCCTCGTCGTCAGCCTGGAGCTCTGAGCCGGACGCGACGCAGCCCGCCGGCGGAGGCCGACGGGCTGCGGGAGAAGGGGGAAGGGGCTACCGCCCCTTCCACTGTCACCTGGGGGAAGCGGCTACCGCCCCTTCCACTGTCACCTGGGGGAAGCGGCTACCGCCCCTTCCACTGTGGCGCCCGCTTCTCGGCGAAGGCGGTGAGGCCCTCCATGAGGTCCTCGGTCGCGAACATCTTTGCGATGCCCTCGTTGGACATCTGCCAGCCGACCTCGTCGGGCTGGTCCGTGCACTCGATCACGATCTTGCGGCTCTCGCGGACGGCGAGCGGCGCGTTCTCGGCGATCTCGGCAGCGAGCGCCTTGGCGGTCTCGAGGGCCTCACCCTCCTCGCAGAGACGGTTGACCCAGCCGAAGTGGTGGGCCCGCTCGGCGGAGAAGTCGAGGCTGCCGGTCAGCGCCAGCTCCATGGCGACGTTCCGGGGGATCTTGCGGGGGAGGCGGAACAGTCCGCCGGCCGCCGCCACCAGGTTGCGCTTCACCTCGGGGATCCCGAACTTGGCGGTGCGGGAGGCGACCACCAGGTCGGCGGCGAGCACGAGCTCGGTCCCGCCGGCGAGCGCCGGGCCGTCCACCGCGGCGATGACGGGCTTGGTGCGCTCACGCATCACGAACCCGCCGAAGCCGCCCTTGGCGGTGGTCATGCCGCCGGGGTCGACCGCCATCTGCTTGAGGTCGGCGCCGGCGCAGAAGATGTAGCCCTTCTCCGTCTGGGCACCGGTGAGGATGCCCACCCACACCTCGTCGTCGGCCTCCATCTGGTCGATGGCGGCCTCGATGCCCTGCGCAACCTCGCTGTTCACCGCGTTCCGGGCGTCCGGACGGTTGATGGTGATGATGGCGACGTTGCCCTGCTTCTCGTACTCAACAGTCATGGCGGCAGAGTAGCCCGCGGCCCGATCGGCGCTCCCAACCCGGGTAGGTTCGCGGCGTGGACCTCCCGGCCCCGAAGGTGGTCGTCTTCGACCTCGACGGCACGCTGATCGACTCCGACGACGCGCTCGTCGCCCCGTTCCTCCAGCTGGGCGTCGACCGGTCGGAGATCACCTTCGGGCACGCCGTCGCCGAGGAGTGCGACCGACTCGGGATCTCGCTGGAGGACTACGTGGGCGCCTACGACACCGGGGTCGTGCAGGCGTTCGACGGCGTCGCGGCCCTGCTCGACGCCGTGCCCCGCTGGGCCGTGTGCTCCAACAAGCACCCCGCGCCAGGACGCGCCGAGCTGGCCCGCCTGGGGTGGGAGCCGGAGGTCGCCCTGTTCGCCGACGACTTCGGGTGGGCCCACAAGTCGCTGTCCCCGGTGCTCGAGCGTCTGGGCGTCGGTCCGGCCGAGGTGCTCATGGTCGGCGACAGCCTGGGCGACCTGCAGTGTGCCCAAGAGGTCGGCTGCGACTACGCGTGGGCCGGGTGGAACCCGAGGGTCGCGGCGTCCCGCCCCGAGGGAACGGTCCTGGACGCGCCGTCAGTCCTGCTCTGGCTCCTGGGCATCTTCGACTGACGGGGCCGTCTCGCCGACCTCTGCCGCCGCGGCCGGCACGGCCTCTGCCTCCGCCGCAGGAGCCTCGACCGCCGGGGGCTCCGGCGCGGTCTCGGACGGGGCGGGGGCCGGCGGCTTGGGTGCGGTCCCGGCGGGCTTCTGACGTGTCGGCCGCGACTTCTTGCGCTCGCGGGCCGACATCGGCTCGACCCCGAACAGCGCCGCCAGCTCCGGGAGCGCCTCGCCGGCGCGCCGCACGGCGGTCACGAGCGTCTCGTTGGGCGTCTCCGGCCGGGCGGTGATCGTCACCTGGCTGCGGATGGGGGAGACGGCCAGTGCGTCGACGGCGGCCGCCCAGAGGTCCTGGTTGGTCGTGGGGGTCAGCCCCTCGGACACGGCCGTGGCGAGCGCCGCGCCCAGCTCGGCAGGGAGCGGGGCGCCGGCCTTCGGCGGACGGGACGTCAGCCGCAGGGCCCGCACGAACCGGCCGGCTGCGAGGTTGGCCTGGATGTCGGCGAGCCAGATGGCGTGCTCCTCCTCGATCCGTCGGGCCAGGCCCGCCTGGAGCGTCGCGACCAGCTCGCCGGCGTCGGCGTCCTTGGACACGGAGTCCCCGGCGACGACGACGGACCGCAGGTCGCGCAGGTCCAGCTCGTCGAGGTCGCGGAGCGCGGCGTCGGCCCGGTCGCGCCACTCGGCGTCACGGAGCTTCGGCTGGAGCTGCTCGGCCATGGCGACGAGCTGCTCGGACGGCACCTCGGGCCGGCCTGCGGCGCGGGCCGCAGCGTTCTGCTCCTCGATGGCGGCGCGGACCGCCGGGATCCCGCCGCGGAGCACCTGCTCGGCGACGGGCCGCTGCTCGGCCGGGACCTCGGCCAGCACGGCGTTGCGGTGGGTCCGGCCGGGGCGCAACCGCTTCGGGCGTGGGCGTTCCGGCACCGGGTCGGGACGCGGCCCGCGCGGGCGACGGTCGCCCCGGTCGCCCCG
>CAIYXG010000127.1 GCA_903930035.1 uncultured Actinomycetes bacterium
CGCTGGGCGTCGTCGAAGTAGGCCGGGACGGTGATGACGGCCTGGGTGACCGAGTCGCCCAGGTACGCCTCGGCGTCACGCTTGAGCTTCATCAGCGTGCGGGCCGAGATCTCCTGCGCCGTGTACTTCTTGCCGTCGATGTCCTCGGTCCAGCTGGTGCCCATGTGGCGCTTGACGGACCGGATGGTGCGGTCGGCGTTGGTGACGGCCTGGCGCTTGGCCACCTCGCCGACGAGGACCTCGCCGTCCTTGGCGAACGCCACCACCGAGGGGGTGGTGCGGGCGCCCTCCGCGTTGGGGATGACGACCGGTTCGCCGGCCTCGAGGACCGAGACGACCGAGTTGGTGGTGCCGAGGTCGATTCCGACTGCCTTGGCCATGTTGGTGTGCTCCTGTGGTTGAGATCGGGGGGTTCTGAGGGGGGTGAACTGGGGCTGGGGCCCCGACCGGGCCGAGACTACGGCGCCCGGACCGGCGGGGAACAGTCAGTTGGTGATGGCGAGTATAGCAAACTTGAGTACATCACACTCAATGCGCCCCACCGGCCTGCTATTCCGCTGAACTTCCCCACAGCCAGCACCGCCCCGAGCGGCCGACACCACCACGCTGACCCGCCCGGACGTGGCCCGCCGACGCACCCTGGGCCGGCCGGGTTCAGCGCGGGGCGCGCAGGTGCTGCGGGGTCCGGGACGGTGACCCGGCCCGGCTCAGGGGGAGTAGGTCGACTCGCGGCGCAGCTTGTGCACCGGGAGCGCCGACACCACGCGCCGCACGGCGCGGTTGGCGCTGCGCACCCACCCGTACCCCCGGTCGCCCGTCGCCCGGAGGGCGGTGGCGGCAGCCGCGATGCGCCAGTACTCGGTGGACCTCCGCACGCCGGGGTCGTGCTGGCGGGCCACCCCCAGCCGAGCGAGCGCGGCGGCAGGCTCCTGACGGTCGTTCAGGCAGTGCCACGCCAGCAGCAGCTCGGTGCGGGCCGCGGCGGACGGTCGCAGCGCCTGCCGCTCGGGGGTCTCGTCGTCGAAGACGGCAGCGAGCAGGTGCGCATAGGCCGCCTCGAGCGACTCCACGTTGGACGACGAGTTGGCGTCGTGGCGCCGGTGGTGGGCCAGGACCTCGCGGACCACCACGACCGGGTACCGCGCGGCGATGCGGATCCAGAGCTCCCAGTCCTCGACGTCGATGGGGAACCGGTCACGGTTGACCAGGAAGAGCCCGACGTCGTCGAGCACGGCCCGGGGCACGGCGACCGCAGAGGCCGACACCGGGTTCCGGGTGACGAACTGCGCCCAGACGTCCCCCTCCCACTCGGAGCGCACGACGCGGCCGGTCGGTGTGCCCTGGCCGTCCACCAGGTCGTACCACCCGTAGGCCAGGCCGGCGGCAGGGTTGCGGTCGAGGGCGCCGACCAGCTCGGCCACGAGCGTCGGGGCCCAGAGGTCGTCGGAGTCGCAGAACACGACCACGTCGCCCCGGGCCGACTCCACACCCAGGTTGCGGGCCGCCGAGACGCCGGCGTTCTCCTGGCGCACCACGCGGACCCTCGGGTCGCCCGCACCGTCGGGGAACGTGGCCGCCCACGCGGCCAGGTCGTCGGACCCGCCGTCGTCGACCAGGACGACCTCCATGTCGTCGAAGGTCTGGGCGAGCACGGTCGACAGCGTCTCGGGCAGGTACTTCAGCGAGTTGAAGCACGGGATCACGACCGTGGCGCGCACCGGGCCACTGTACCGACCCGCGCCCGGGCAGCCCCCGGCCGGAAGGGCGCGCACCGGCCGGACTGGGCGGGCAGGAGGCTGGACGCACGACGACGGCGTGCGGCAGCATCGGCGCCGGTCCCACGACCCCGACCCCGGAGGCACCATGCACCAGCTCGTCCTGCTCCGCCACGGCGAGAGCGAGTGGAACAAGCTCAACCTGTTCACCGGCTGGTACGACTGCGACCTGACCGACACCGGGCGTGCCGAGGCGGGCGCGGCCGGCGACATGATGTCCGAGGCCGGTGTGCACCCCGACGTGGTGCACACCTCGGTCCAGCTCCGGGCCATCCGCACCGCCAACGAGGCGCTCGACCGGATGGGCCGCCTGTGGGTCCCGGTGCGTCGCAACTGGCGACTGAACGAGCGGCACTACGGCGACCTGACCGGTCGCAACAAGGCCGAGACCGCCGAGAAGTACGGCGAGGACCAGGTCAAGGTGTGGCGCCGCTCCTACGACGTGCCCCCGCCGCCGATCGCAGCCGACAACCAGCACAACCCCAACGACGACGCCCGCTACGGCGACCTGCCGCCCGAGCTCGTGCCGCAGTCCGAGTGCCTGGCCGACGTCGTGGCCCGGATGCTCCCCTACTGGTACGACGGCATCGTGCCCGACCTGGTCGCCGGCCGGACCGTGCTGGTCGTGGCGCACGGCAACTCGCTCCGCGCGCTGGTCAAGCACCTGGAGCAGATCCCCGACGACGAGATCACCGAGCTCAACATCCCGACCGGCGTGCCCCTCCGCTACGAGCTGGGCGACAACTTCATGCCGGCCGAGCAGAAGTCGGTCGAGGACCGCTACCTGATGGACGCCGAGGCCGTGAAGGCGAAGGCGGCCGCGGTTGCGGCGCAGGCCGCCGGGAAGTAGCGCGGCGCAGGCCGCCGGGACACAGCCCGGCGCTCAGCCCGTGGGGATTCAGTCCGTGGGGATGGGGCGCTGCAGGTCGAGCCGGTTCTCCAGGTCGGCCCAGAGCCCGGCGTAGCCCTTGGCGGCCAGGTTGTGGGGCGACGCCAGCACGGCCGGCACCTGCTCCATGCCCATGCGCTCCACCGAGGAGCTCATGACCACGCTGGCCCGCGAGAACCGGGGGTCGTCGGCGACCTGGGTCATGACCTGGCGGTGGAGGACCTTGCGCTCGTCGACCATGGACAGGAAGGCGAGGACCGGCAGGTCCGGCTGACGCTCCTTGACGAACTCGGCGATCTGGTCGAACCCCCGCACGGCGAGCGGGGCCGGCACGACTGGCGCGAGCACCAGGTCCGAGGCCTCGACGATCGACTCGGTGACGATCCCAAGGCCCGGGGCGCAGTCGAGGAGGACGACGTCGTAGCGGTCGCGGACGCTGCGCAGCAGCTTGCGGAGCACCCGTTCGGGCCAACGACGGGTCGACAGCACGGTGTCGACGATCCGGAACGACGGGTCGGCCGGCAGCAGGTCGAGGCGCTCGTAGTCGGTGTGGCGCACGAAGTTGGCCAGGTCCCGGCGTCCGCCGAGCACCTTGGCGGCGCCACCCTTGACCTTGGCCTTGGCCCGGTAGCAGTGGGTGGCCGCGCCCTGCGGGTCGAGGTCCCAGAGCAGGGTCCGGAACCCGGCCTCGGAGGCCAGCATCGCCAGGTTCACCGCCGCGGCGGTCTTCCCGATCCCACCCTTGGCGCCGGCGACCGCCACGACCTTCATCTCCCCATCTTGGCCGACGGCGCCGGACCGGTCCCTCATCGGGCCCGAAGTACGTCTGGGCAGGGCCGTGTTGGTAGGTTGCAGGACGCTATGAGCGCCACCGACACCACCACCTCCACCGACGACGCCGAGACCACGGTCCCGGGCCCGAAGCGGCTGCAGCCGCCGCAGATCGCGATCGTCGTCGGCATCGGCATTGCGCTGCTGGTCGCCCTGTCCGGCGTGGCCGCGACGGTGTTCCAGTTCCACGACGAGAGCCCGGTCCAGCGCGAGGTGTTCGGCGGCATCCCGGGCTGGTTGAAGCTGGTCTTCTACACGGTCATCCCGGTGATGTTCATCTACGGCGCCGTGATGTTCTCGTACCGCATGCGCAACTGGCAGCGCGGCAACCCGGACAAGCGGGACATCACCCCGAAGAACGCCAAGAAGCGCCTCGAGACGCTGCGCGGCGGCCTCTACATGCAGACCCTGCTGCGCGACCCTGCCGCCGGGATCATGCACTCGATGATCTACTTCGGCTTCCTGATCCTGCTGGCCGTCACGACGATCCTGGAGATCAACC
>CAIYXG010000128.1 GCA_903930035.1 uncultured Actinomycetes bacterium
GCCGAGGCCGGTGGTCACCTGGTCGTACACGGCGTAGGGGCCGGAGGCCGGGCGGATGGTGCCGACCTTGATGGTGTCGCCCGTGATGCCGGCGGTGCCCTGGTAGTTGGTGCAGTCGTCGGCGGGGTTGATGAATGCCTTGCCGGCAGCCTCGGTGGTGCTCGAGCTCGAGGAGCCCGAGTCCCGGCCGCCGCACGCTGCGGCCACCATGGCCAGCGCCACGACGAGCGGGATCACTCGCTTCCAGGAAGATGAGGTCATGTGTGTGCTCCTGTGATGGGTTGTGGAGAGCTGTCAGGCCGCCGGTGCGGCACCGGCTGCGCCGTCGCCCGCCGACCGTAGCCGCCGCGCGGCGAGGCGTGACCGAAAAGTCTGCGCAATTCCGACGAGGCCACCGGGTGCGGTGAGCATCAGGACGATCAGCAGGACGCCCAGGATCACCGGCGTGGCCGGCTGGAGCCGGGCCGGGAGCGACGGGGAGACGACGTCGGTGAACACGCCGAACAGCACGGCGCCGAGGGCGGGGCCGACGATGCTCGCCGCACCGCCGGTGACCACGGCGACGAGCAGGTAGATCGACACCACGATGGTGAACGAGCTGGGGTTCACGCGGGCGTTGTTGAGGGCGAAGATCGCCCCGCCCACGCCGGCGAGGGCGCTCGAGATGCCGAAGGTGAGGATCTTGACCGTCGCCACCGGCACGCCCGAGACCTCGGCCGCGGTCTCGTTGTCGCGGATGGCCACCAGCGAGCGGCCCATCCGGCTGTGCACCAGGTTGCGGGTCAGCAGGAAGCACAGGACGGTCGCGGCCAGGAACAGGTAGTACTTCCACTGGTCGCCGGCGAGGGCCGACGTGGGCGACTCGAACACGATGGGCTTGTCCCGGACGACGCCGCGGTAGAGGCGCGGGCTGGTGATGGCCAGGCCGTTGCCGCCGCCGGTGAGGCCGGGGAACTGCTCGATGACCAGCGGGAACAGCGTGGCCACCGCCAGCGTGACCAGCGCCAGGTAGAGCCCCTTGATCCGCAGCGCCGGCAGGCCGATCACCACGCCCACCACGAAGCACACGACCGCGGCCGCCACGGCCGAGGGCAGGATGGGCCAGCCCGCCTTCGTGATGAGGATGGCCGTCGTGTAGGCGCCCACGCCGTAGAGCGCGCCGTGCCCCACGGAGATCTGGCCGTTGTAGCCGGTCAGCAGGTTGAGGCCGCACGCGGCGACGGCGAGCGCCATCCACGAGCAGAACTGCTCGACGCGGAACTGCGGGAACTGGGTCGGGACGATGAGCAGGACCACCGCGACGGCCAGCCAGGTGCCGCCCCGGACCCACCGCTGCTGCGGGGTGCGGTCGTGTGCCGAGGTGCTCATACCCGCTCCACCTGCTTGCGGCCGAAGAGGCCCTGGGGGCGGAACAGCAGGACCGCCAGGATGAGGATGAAGGCCGGGGCGAGCCGCATCTTCTCGAAGATCGGCAGGTACTGGGGCAGCACCGACGTCAGGATGCCCACCACCATGCCGCCGACCACTGCGCCGAGCGGGCTGTCGAACCCGCCCAGGGTGATGGCGGCGAAGCCGAAGATGAGCGTGAGCTGCATGAGGTTGGAGCCCAGTCCCAGGTTCGGGGCCGTGAACACGCCCGCCACGGTGCCCACCGCCGCGGCCAGGCCCCAGCCCAGCATGAGCAGCCGGGGCACCGGCACGCCGACGAGCGCCGCCGACTCGGAGTTGGAGGCCACGGCCCGCATGGCCAGACCGACCTTGGTGCGCTGGAACAGGAACCAGAACACCAGCACCATGAGCGCCAGCACCAGCACCGCCCCGATCTTCTGCCACGCGACAGCCACGCCCCCCACGGTGACCTGCGACTCGCCGAACAGCTTCGGGAAGTCCTTGTCGAGCGTGCCCCAGATGAGCTGGGCCGCACCGTTGACCCCCAGGAAGAGGCCGATGGTCACGATCACCGTGGCCAGCGGACGCAGGTGCGGGTCGCCGAGCGGCCGGACCGCGACCTGGTGGATGAGCGCACCGACCAGGAACCCGCCGACCATGCCGCCCAGGACGGCGAGCGGGAGCGGGACGCCGACCTCCCAGATGGTCCACGTGATGAACGTCGAGAACATCGCCAGCTCGCCCTGGGCGAAGTTCAGGAGCCCGGTCGAGCGGTAGATGACCACCAGGCCCAGCCCGAGCATGGCGTAGACGGCACCGTCGCCGATCCCGACCACGAGCACCTGCAGGAAGTTGTTCATCCGGCCGTCACCCCCCTCAGAAGCCCAGGTACGCCTTGCGCACGGACTCGTCGCCCTTCAGCTCGGCGGCCGGGCCGCTCAGCGCGATCGAGCCGGCCTCGAGCACGTAGGCCCGTCCGGCGAAGCCGAGTGCCAGGTCGGCGTTCTGCTCCACGAGCAGCACGGCCGTCCCGGTCTCGTCGGTCACGGTCCGGAGGCTGGCCACGACCTCGGCGGTGACGAGCGGGGCCAGGCCCAGCGACGGCTCGTCGAGCAGCAGGAGCCGTGGCCGTGACATGAACGCCCGTGCGATCGCCAGCATCTGCTGCTCGCCGCCCGACATGGACCCCGCCAGCTGCTCCCGACGCTCGCCCAGGCGGGGGAAGGTCGCGTACCAGCGGTCGATGTCGGCGCCCACCTCGCCGTCCTTGCGGGTCCAGGCACCGATCTCCAGGTTCTCCTGGACGGTCAGGTCCGTGATGGTCCCGCGGCCCTGGGGCACGTGGGCGATGCCGGCGGCCAGGAACTGGTCGGGCCGCCTGCCGTTCATGCGCTGGCCGTCGAAGAGAATCTCGCCCTCGGCCTCGATCATCCCGGAGACGGCACGGAGCGTGGTGGTCTTGCCGGCGCCGTTGGAGCCGAGCACCACGACCAGCTCGCCCTCGTCGACCTCCAGGTCGATGCCGAACAGGACCTCGACCAGGCCGTAGCCGGCGCGCAGTCCGCTGACGGAGAGCAGGCTCATGCCGAGCCTCCCAGGTAGGCCGCGATGACCTTGGGGTCCTGCTGGACCTCGGCCGGGGTGCCCTCGGAGATCTTCCGGCCCAGGTCCATGACCACGACCTTGTCGGAGATGGCCATGACCATCGACATGTGGTGCTCGACGAGCAGCACCGTGAGGGCGAACTCGTCGCGGATCTCGGTGATGGCCGCGCCGAGCTCGTCGACCTCGCCGTGGGCCAGGCCGCTGGCCGGCTCGTCGAGCATCAGCAGCTTGGGCTCGGCCGCCAGCGCCCGGGCGAACTCGATCCGCTTGAGGGTGCCGTAGGGCAGGCCGGCGCAGGGCCGGTGCGAGATGCCCGAGAGGCCCAGCCGGTGCAGGATCTCGCGCGACCGCTCCCGCACGCGGCGCTCCTCGCCGCGGACGGGCGGCAGCCGCAGGGTGCAGGACCAGAACCCGCCCGAGGAGCGGGCGTGGGCGCCCACCATCACGTTCTCGAGCACGGTCAGGCCGGGCACGAGCGCCAGGTTCTGGAACGTCCGGGCGACGCCGAGCTCCACGATCCGGTGCGGGGGCAGCGCCAGCAGGTCGGTGCCCTCGAACCGCACCGAGCCGGTGGTCGGCTCGTACAGGCGGGAGACCACGTTGAACAGGGTCGTCTTGCCGGCGCCGTTGGGGCCGATCAGCGCACAGACCTGGCCAGGCTCGATGGTGAACGACAGGCCGTCGAGCGCGACGACGCCGCCGAAGCGCACACCGACGTCCGTCACCTCGAGCAAGGACACGGTCCTTGGTCCCCCTGTCTCCGGCACCCTGCTGGCGCCGACACCGGAAATGTAGTTCGTGGGTGGTGCCCCGCCCGCCCACTCACGTCAGCGGCGGGCACCCATGAACATGTCGCGGAGCTCCTCGTAGGACTCGATCACGCGCCCGGCGCCGAGCACCACCGACTCGAGCGGCTGGCGCACCATGCGCACCGGGACCTCGGACTCGTTGGAGAGCCGCAGGTCGAGCCCCTTCAGCAGCGAGCCGCCGCCCACCAGGTAGATGCCCTTCTCGATCAGGTCCTGGGCCAGCTCCGGCGGGGCCTCCGACACGCACGCCAGCACCGAGTCGACCATGGCGTTGACCGGGTCCGAGATGGCCTGGCGGACCTCGGCGGCGGTCAGGACGACCGTCTTGGGCAGGCCCGACATGAGCTCCCTCCCGCGCACCTCGGCGCGGACCTCGTCGGGGGTCGGGTGCGCCGAGCCGATGAGGATCTTGATCTCCTCGGCCGTCTGCTCGCCGATGGCGATGCCGTAGGACCGCCGGATGTGCGTGATGAGCGAGGCGTCGATGTCGAACGACCCGACGCGCACGGCCTGCAGCGCCACCACGCCCCCGAGCGAGATCAGCGCGGTCTCGGTGGTGCCGCCGCCGATGTCCACCA
>CAIYXG010000129.1 GCA_903930035.1 uncultured Actinomycetes bacterium
ACGTCGCGGACGCCGGGCTGGTGCCGTGGTTCTCCGAGGGCGTCGCCGACGTGGTGGCCACGATCGCCGAGGCCGGGCCCGGCCAGGACTGCTGGACGTTCGGGACGCCCCGCACGGCGTCGTTCTGGGCCCGGCGGATGTGCCACGAGACCGCGGTCCACCGCTGGGACGCGCAGGCGGCGGTCGGGGACCCGCTCCCCGTCGAGGCGGCGCAGGCTGCCGACGGGGTGGACGAGGTGCTGTCGGTGATGCTCCGGCTCGGCCTGCGGGCCCGGCCGGCGGCCCCGAGCCGCTCGCTGCACCTGCACCGGACGGACCCCGGGGAGGGGCCGGAGGAGTGGATGGTGGTCGTCGACGAGGACGGCAAGGTGGTCGTCACCCACGAGCACGGCAAGGGGGAGGTCGCCGTCCGGGGGCCGGCGTCGGAGCTGTTCCTGTTCCTGTGGGGGCGGCTCCCGCTCGAGGGCGGGGCCCGCGCCGCGCACGGGGACCACGTGGCGGCCGCCGCATGGGGCACACTGACGCCATGACGTTGCCGCAGCGCCCTGCGGTCGCCGACTGGGCGACCGACTTCGACCACACGCACCCCGACTACGCCGCCGCGGCGCCGGAGATCTGGGACGACCTCCGGGAGCAGTGCCCGGTGGCCCGCACCGAGCGGTTCGGCGGTGCGTGGCTGCCCGTGCGCCACGCCGACGTGGCGGCGATCGCGCACGACACCGAGCACTTCACCTCCAAGGCGGTCATCGTCTCGGACTTCCGTGGGCTGGTCGACGCGCCGGTCGGCTACGCGCCGCCCATCACCTCGGACCCGCCGTTCCACCAGGAGGCCCGTCGACTGCTGCTGCCCGCCTTCTCGCCGAAGGCGGTGGCCCTGCTCGAGCCCTTCACCCGGCAGTTCTGCAGCAGTCTGCTCGACGGCCTCGCGGCGTCGGGGTCCCGGCAGGTCGACGCGGCGGTCGACTACGCCCAGCACATCCCCGTGCAGGTCATCGCCCACATGCTCGGGGTCCCCCCGGAGGACGGCGACCGCTTCCGGGTGTTCATCCACCGGATCCTCGAGGCCCCGGGGCAGACCGGCCCGATCGAGCCCGAGGACACCCTCACCTTCTACCTGTGGCAGCTGATCGAGCAGCGTCGCACGGACCCGGGCGACGACCTGATCTCCTACCTCCTCACCACCGAGATCGAGGGCGAGCCCCTCGGCCCGGAGCACATCGTCGGCACCTGCGCCCTGCTGCTGCTCGCCGGGATCGACACGACCTGGTCGGCCATCGGGGCGAGCATCTGGCACCTCGCCACCCACCCGGAGGACCGCCGGCGGCTCGTGGCCGAGCCCGAGCTGGTGCCGACCGCGGTGGAGGAGTTCCTGCGGGCCTACGCCCCGGTCACCATGGCGCGGCTCGTCAGCGAGCCGGTCGAGGTGGGCGGGTGCCCGATGGAGGTCGACGACTGGGTCCTGCTGCCGTTCCCGGCCGCCAACCGCGACCCCGAGGTCTTCGACCGGGCCGACGAGGTGCTCGTCGACCGGGAGCAGAACCGCCACCTGGCCTTCGGGCTGGGCATCCACCGCTGCATCGGCTCCAACCTGGCCCGCATGGAGCTGACGGTCGCGGTGGAGGAGTGGCTCCGCCGCTTCCCCGAGTTCGAGGTCGCCGACCCCGAGGGGGTGCGCTGGTCCACCGGACAGGTGCGTGGCCCCCGCACGCTGCCGCTGCGCCTGCCGGAAGGAGCCTGAGGTGAGGATCGAGTTCGACCGGGAGAAGTGCCAGGGGCACAACCGCTGCTACATGCTCGCCCCCGACCTCTTTGACGTGGACGACGAGGGCTACGCGATCCTGCGCGACGCCGGCGAGGTCCCGGCCGAGCTCGAGCGGCAGGCGCGGCTGGCGGCCGACAACTGCCCCGAGTTCGCCGTCGTGCTGGTCGAGGAGTAGGCGGGGTGCCCGAGCCGCTCGACGAGTCCGCGGCGGCGGTGCTGGAGCTCCTCGCCGCCGTGGGCGTCCCCATCGAGGAGGGGACGCCGGAGCAGGCCCGGGAGATGTACGAGGCGACCCGGTCGGGGGCGCCGCCTCCCGACCTCACGGGGCTGGACGTGGTCCACCGCGAGCTGGCGGGCGTCCCGTGCGTCGTGACGGTCCCGGCGGCCGCCGGCCCGCACCCGGTCCTGGTCTGGGTCCACGGCGGCGGGTGGACCATCGGCTCGGCCGACCTGGCCCAGCCCGTTGCCGTGGCACTGGCGCGGTCGGCGGGCTGTGCGGTGGTGAACGTCGACTACCGGCTGGCGCCCGAGCACCCGTTCCCCGCCGGTCTCGACGACGTCGTCGGGGTCTGCACGTCGGTGCTCGCCGGCGAGCTGGGGCCGTCGGTCGACACGGCCCGGGTGGCCGTGGGCGGCGACTCCGCGGGCGGGAACCTGTCGGCCGTCGTCAGCGCCCTGGTGCCGGGCCTCTGCCACCAGGTCCTGGTGTACCCGTCGACCGACATGACGCTGTCGTTCCCGTCGGTCGTGGCGAACGGCGAGGGCAAGCTCCTCACCGCGGGCGCCATGGCCTGGTTCCGCAGCCACTACCTGGTCGACGTGGACCTGCGCGACCCCCGCGTGTCGCCGCTCTACGCCGACCAGGGGACGGTCGCCGCGCTGCCGCCGGCCAGCTTCGTCCTGGCGGGCCACGACCCGCTCCACGACGAGGGCCAGGCCTATGCCGACCTGCTCGCGGCCGCCGGGGTGCCGGTCGCGGTCCATGCCTTCCCCGGCCAGATCCACGGGTTCTTCGCACTCGGCGCCCTGGTGCCCGAGGCCGGCCGGGCGGCGGACCTGGTGGCCGCCGACCTGCGGCGCGCCTTCGCCTGACTGGCCCCCGGGAAGTTTTCCCTCTAGGAAGACCACGGCTGCGGGCGTACCTGTAGGGGTGGCTCGGTGCCACGCCGGTGTGGGGCCGCCGGAGCAGGGGGGTACTGCGATGGAGGATCTGATCCCGAAGGTCCAGGAGCTCTGGGACGCGTACGGGTTCAAGCCGCGCTGGCGCGGCAAGCTGCACGCCGCCGCGTTCTTCGTCACCCTGCCGGCCGGGATCGCGCTCCTGGCGTCGGCCGAGACCACCGTGGCGCGGGTCGCCGTCGCCGTCTACGTGGCCAGCCTGGCCGGGCTCTTCGCCGCCAGCGCCAGCTACCACCGCTTTGCCCACACGGTCCGCAGCGTCACCTGGCTGCGCCGTCTGGACCACTCGATGATCTTCGTGCTCATCGCCGGCACCTACACGCCGATCTGCCTGATCGCCCTGCCGCGGGCGTGGGGGGTCCCGTTCCTGGTGGTGGTCTGGGTCACGGCGCTGGCCGGGATCATCAACAAGATGGTGCGGCTGGGGCTGGGCAACACGCCGTCCGGCTCGTGGCTCTACATCGTCCTGGGCTGGGGCTCGGTCGTCGTGCTGCCGATGCTGCTCACGCGCCTCAGCGTGCTGCAGCTGGTCCTGCTGGCCGCCGGCGGACTGCTCTTCACGTCGGGGGCCGTCATCCTGGCCCGTCGCCGGCCCGACCCGTCACCGACGGTGTTCGGCTACCACGAGGTCTGGCACGCGTTCACCATCGTGGCGGTCGGCTGCCACTTCGCGATGGTGGCCTCGCTGGTCGCCTGACGGAGCTGCGTCAGCCCGCCTGGTCGGCGATGAGCGCCTCGACGGTCTCGGCGGGGACCGGCCGGGACCGGTAGTAGCCCTGGACCTCGTCGCAGGCGAGCTCGGCGAGCACCTGCTCCTGCTCGGCCGTCTCGACGCCCTCGGCGGTGATGGAGAGGCCCAGCTGGTGGCCCAGGGTGATCGTCGCCGCCACCACCGTGCGGGCCCGGTCGTCGAGCTGGTCCAGCTGGGCGACGAACGAGCGGTCGATCTTGAGCTCGTCCACCGGGAGGGTGGTCAGGTAGGCGAGCGAGGAGTAGCCCGTCCCGAAGTCGTCGATGGCCAGCCGGACGCCCAGGTCGCTCAGGTCCTGCACCATGTCGGCGGCCTCGTCCGAGACGATCGAGGTCTCGAGGATCTCGAGCGTGACCTTGCCGGCCGGGACGCCGAACCGGTCGATCTCTGCCCGGACCTGCGCCCCGATGCCCTCGCTGCCGAACTCGACGGGGCTCAGGTTGAGCGACATCTGCGGGACCGACTCGGCGGGGTAGCGGCGGAGCCACGTGGCGAGCTGGCCCAGCGCGGTCGTGCGCACGAAGGTGTCGAGGGCAGGGATGAGCCCGGCGCTCTCGGCCAGGGGCAGGAAGACGCCCGGCGGCAGCATGCCCCGCTCCGGGTGGTGCCAGCGGACCAGGGCCTCGACGCCGGCGAGGCGGCCCGACGCCAGGGAGAACTGCGGCTGGTAGTGGAGCATGAGGTCGCCGCGCTCGATCGCGGTGGCCAGCTCCTGGGTCAGGGTCAGCCGCTCCACGACCTCGGTGCGGATGGTCTCGTCGAAGAAGGCGAAGCCGCCGGGACCTTCGGACTTGGCCCGCCGCATGGCCAGGTCGGCGTCCCGCAGCACGTCGGCGGCCGTCTGCCGCGGCCCCTCGGGGTCGATCACGACCACGCCGGTGGAGACGGTCTCCTGGCGGTGCTCGGCGTTGGAGCGGTCGAGCCGGGCCCGGACCTGCTCCAGCCGCTGCACGGCCTGGTCCCGCGACTCGATGCCGGTGACGGCGACGGCGAACGTGTCGCCGCCCAGCCGCGCCACGACGTCGTCGGCCCGCACCAGCCGGCCCAGGCGCTCGGACAGGCGGACCAGCATCTGGTCGCCGGCCTCCATGCCGTCCCGCTCGTTCACCTGCCGGAAGTTGTCCAGGTCGAGGCAGGCCACCACGACCCACCCCTCCGACCCCGACCGGCCGTCGATGGCCGAGGACAGCGTGTCCATGAAGGACTTCCGGTTGGGCAGCCCGGTCAGCAGGTCGCGGGTGGTCGCCTGCTCGAGCTGCTGCTCGGTGTCGCGCAGGTCGGAGACGTCCTCCTGGATGATCACGAAGTGCTCGATCTCGTCGGAGGCCGAGAAGAGCGGGGTGATCGTCTTGATGGCCCGGTACAGCTCGCCGTCACGCCGGCGGCCGGTGACCTCGCCCGACCAGGAGCGGTTGTTGCCGATGGCGGCCCACATCTCCCGGGACTGTGCGGTGCGCCCCAGCGGGTCGTCGAGCGGCTCGGGGATCTCGCCCACGGCGTCGGCGAAGGTCCGGCCGGTCGTCGTGGTGTACGCGTCGTTGACCCACGTGATCCGGCCGCGGGCGTCGGTGATGGCCACGGCGTTGGCGGCCGCGGCGAGCGCGGCGGCCAGCAGCCGCTCCCGCTGCCGCCCGCGGTTCATGGAGATGGCGACGGCGATCCACGAGGCGATGCCCTCCAGGGTCGCGATGGTCGACTCGTCGAGCTTGGCGTCGTCGTCGAGGTTGATGCCGAGCGCGCCCACGGCCAGCTGGTCGGCGATCAGCGGGATGGCCACCCCGGCGTTGACGCCGAGCCGCGACAGCGAGTCCGCCACGCTCTGGTCGAGCCCGGCCTGTCGTGCCGACTCGATGTCGGCGACGACGGTCCGGCGGCTCCGGATGCACTCCCCGACGGGGCCCCGGCCGACGGGCGTGTCGTCCCACCGCGGCGAGACGCCGCGGAACACCTCCCGGATCGGTCCGGCCGAGCCACGGACCGAGATGGTGCCGTCCTCCTCGGCCAGGCCGACCCACACGACGGTGGCGTCCAGGATGTCGATCAGGCGGTCGCACAGGCTCTGCAGCACCAGGTCGAACGGCGTGCCCGCCACGATCGCGCCGTGGATCTCGCCGTCGAGCGCGGCGTACTCGGCGGCCAGGCGCTGCTCCGTGACGTCCTGCCCGTAGCAGACGACCCCGTTGACCGGGTCGACGTCGGTGAAGTCCTCGACCGTGAAGTTGATCCAGCGCCACCGGCCGTCGGCGTGGCGCAGCCGGTACTCCATCGTGGACACGGCACGCTCGCCGTCGCGGCGGCCCTGCTGCATGTTCAGCACGCCCGCCAGGAGGCCCGGCGCGTCGTCGGGGTGCATCTTGTCGAGCTGGGGCGGGCCGAGCAGTTCCTCGGGCTCGCGGCCGAGCACCTGCCGGGTCCCGGGGCTGGTCCAGCGGACGTCGCCGTCGGGGCCGACGACCGTCATCATCATGGGTGCGCGTGCGACCAGCTCGGACAGGCGGTGCTCCTCCTCCCAGTCGGCGCTGACGTCCTCGCCGAAGAGCAGGACGGCGTCGTCGAGGACGACGGCCGTGCTCCTGACCCTGCGGAGGCCGATCCCGGGGAAGTCGATCTCGTCGATCCAGGTCTGGTCCTCGCCGGTGGTCGCCGCCACGTAGCAGCGCTCGACGGCGTTGGCGTCGAAGCGCATCTCGGCGAGCTCCGAGGCCAGCCGGCCGCGGACGGCCTCGCGGTCGACGCCCATGGCCCGGGCGGCTGGCCCGTTCATCTCCTCGATGCGGAAGTCGACGACCCTGCCGCGCTCGTCCTTCATGGCGAGCATGGCGATCACGGCGTTGCCGAGCCGGGCGTCCCCGGCCGGGGCGGTTCCGTCGGTCGGGACGCGGAGCGAGAGGTCGTTCGTCGGTTCGATGCCCACAGTCTGCCAAGTCGCGGGCCGGATCGGTACTGCCGGTCCCTGCGCGGCCTAGTCTCGGCGCATGGGAAGCAGCGGCTCCAAGCCACGCAAGAAGGACCAGCACCACCTGCCGAAGGTCGGGAGTGCTGCCAACCAGGAGTACGAGCGCCGTCAGCGGCGGGCCGAGACCTTCGGGAGGACGCCGCTCCTGGTGGTCGGGGTGCTCCTGGTCCTGGTGCTCCTGGGCTGGCTGCTGATCACCCTCTGAGCCGGCCGGCGGGAGCCCGGCCCGGGCCACCGTCGTGTGACACGAGTCGCCTGACCGTGATCTGCGTTCCGCGACCGTCCCGCGTAGAGTGTCCATTCCGTGTGCCCGGGCAGTCGAGCCGGGCGGAAGGAACGTCATGGGTGCCAGCCGGACCAGTTTTGAGAAGCTCCAGCGCGACCGTGCCAAGAAGGCCAAGGCCGCGGCCAAGCGTGAGAAGCGCCTCGACAAGGACGTCGAGGGCGACGAGGTCGAGGTCGAGCTGCCGCCGGAGGGCGAGGAGATCGCCCCGGACGTGCTCCTGGCGATGGTGGCCCAGCTCCACGAGCAGTTCGAGGCCGAGGAGATCGACTTCGAGGAGTTCGAGGAGCGCAAGACGGAGCTGTTCGCCCGTCTGACCGTCGACTGACCGGTCCGCGGGCCCGGCGTCCCGGCTAGTAGAGCTTCAGGGCGCCGGTGGCCCCCAGGTAGGCCGCGAACGCCACGCAGACGACGGCGTTGATGCGGTGCTGGTGCAGGTGCAGGAACTCCGCCGTGCGGTCGAGCCGCCGGCGGCCCGCCTCGCCGCCCAGCGTCACGAACAGCGGCGGCAGCAGCGCCGGCGCCACGGCGGCGAGTGCCAGCACGGCGCACGCCACTGCCTGCGCACCCGTGCCGGCCCGGCTGACCGTGATGGCGTGCGTGGCCGGGAGCAGCAGGACCACCGTCGTGACGTTGGCCGCCATGATCCCGATGCCCAGCACGAACGCCTTGCCGTAGTGCGGCGTGGCGTCCTCGGACCCCGTCCGCTCCGGCGCGACCTCGCCCTCGGGCGTGTAGAAGCTCTTGACCGCCATGGCCAGGAGGAGGGCGGCGGCGACCAGGTGGATGACGGCCGAGGTGGTGCGCGCCTCGGGCGACGGCGCCGCCCGCCGGCCGGTGGCCTGGAAGGCCACGATCCCCAGGGTCATCCACACCGCCGTCATGGTGAGCGTGCCCAGGGTGAAGAGCCACGCCCGTGCCACGCGGGCGGTGCCCCGGGTCAGGACCAGCATCTGGACGAGCAGCACGGCGGGGCTGCACGCCGCGCCGACCGCCAGCGGCCCGACCCGGACCAGGAGCGGGCCCAGCCCGTTCACTGCTCCGGCTGCGTCGACGGCTCGTCGGCCTGCTGCGCCTCGACCTCGGCCCGGACGGCCTCCATGTCGAGCGCCTGCACCTGGCCGATGAGGTCGTCGAGGGCGGGGCCCGGCATGGCGCCGGCCTCGCGGTAGAGCAGGATGCCGTCGCGGAAGATCATGAGGGTCGGGATGGACTGGATCCCGACGGCCCCGGCGAGCTCCTGCTGGGCCTCGGTGTCGACCTTGGCGAACGTGAGGTCGGGGTGGGCCTCCGACGCCGCCTCGAAGACCGGGCCGAACTGGCGGCACGGTCCGCACCACGAGGCCCAGAAGTCGACCAGGACCGTGCTCTCGCCCAGCACGGTCGTCTCGAAGTCGTCCATGCCGAGCTCGATGGTTGCCACTGGTGTCTCCGTCCCGTCAGGTGGTCCGGCCCTGCACGGGCCGGAGGTTCAGGGCCCACGGTAGCGTGGCCCCGTGCCCGCAGCCCCTGTCGACGACCACGTGGCCGACCTGGCCCGGACGGCCCGCCGGGCCGTGGAGCGCGGCGCCTGGACCCCGCGCGTCGCCGTGCTCGGCGCGGGTGCGGCGGGACTGTGCACGGCCATCCAGCTCCGTGCGGCAGGGCTGACCCGGATCACGGTCTACGAGAAGTCCGACGGGGTGGGTGGCACGTGGCGCGACAACACGTACCCCGGTTCGGGCTGCGACGTCCCGTCCCACCTCTACAGCTTCTCGTTCGCGTCGAAGCGGGACTGGACCCGGAAGTTCGCCGGCCAGGAGGAGATCCTGGGCTACTTCGAGTCGCTCGTGGACCGGTACGGGCTGGCCCCCCACCTGCGGCTCGGCACCGAGGTGCTCGCGGCGACCTGGGACGACGACCGGTCCTGCTGGACGCTGGTGCTGGGCGACGGCACGGAGGCCGAGGCCGACGTCGTGGTGAGCGGCCTGGGCCAGCTCAACCGGCCGTACGTCCCGGACCTGCCCGGCCTGCCGGACTTCGAGGGTCCCGTGTTCCACTCGGCCCGCTGGCGCCACGACGTGGACCTGGCGGGCAAGGACGTGGCCGTGGTGGGGATCGGTGCCAGCGCCATCCAGTTCGTGCCGCCCGTGGCCGCACAGGCGGCACGCACCACGCTGTTCCAGCGCACCGCCAACTACGTGGCGCCCCGGAACGACCGTGAGTACCGGCCGTGGGAGCAGTTCGTGCTCCGGCACCTGCCCGGCGCGCAGCGCGCCTACCGGTCGTGGATCTACTGGAAGCTCGAGGCCCGCTGGCTGCTCATGCGGCGGGGGAGCAGGGTCGGGGCGCTGCTGCGCCGACGGTTCGGGGCCGAGCTGGGCAAGGTGGTCTCCGAGGACAAGCCGGCCGCCGCGCTGGTCCCGGACTATGCGCCCGGCTGCCGGCGGGTGCTGATCTCCGACGACTGGTACCCGACCGTCCTGCGCCCCGACGTCGACATCGTGACGTCCGGCGTGGAGCGTGTGGTGCCCCACGGCGTGGTCGACGCCGACGGTGGCGAGCACCACGCCGACGTGCTGGTCTTCGGGACCGGGTTCCGGACCACGGAGTTCCTGGCCCCCCTGCGCATCGAGGGCCGGGGCGGCGTCGAGCTGTCCGCGGAGTGGGCCGACGGCGCCCACGCCTACCTGGGGCTGGCCTACCCGGGGTTCCCCAACCTGTTCATGCTCTACGGGCCCAACACCAACCTGGGCCACAACTCGATCCTCTTCATGATCGAG
>CAIYXG010000130.1 GCA_903930035.1 uncultured Actinomycetes bacterium
CCGCCAGGGCCGTGCGGCCCACCGGTGCGGCCGCGGCCGGGGTGGTTGCGGGGAGTGCGACGGCGGGCCCGGCCCCGTCACGTCCGGGGACGAGCGACTCGGGCAGGGCTGGCCGCGCGGGGGTCCCGCCCTCGAAGGCAAGGATCCGTCCGGCCTGGTCGTCGCTGAGCAGCCCGGCCGCCACCCAGGTGCCGAGCTGGGTGTGGAGGTCGGCGGGGCGCAGGTGCTCGGTCGGCGAGGTCACCCCCACACCCTACGCAGCGCAACGACCCGCGTGTCGGGCGAACGCGCAGGTTCTCGCCGGCCGGGTCAGGAGCCCGAGTAGGGCACCTCGTTCCGGCCGGGCACCACCGTGCGGCCGAAGGGCCAGAGGGCCAGGACCGCGATCTTGAGCGACTGCCAGGCGAAGGGGATCCCGATGATCGTGACGCAGAGCACGAGGGCCGTGACCGCAGCACCGACGAAGAGCCCCCAGCCGAACAGCACCAGCCAGATGATGTTGAAGAGCACCTCGAGGAACCCGCCCGAGCCCGGGCCCGGCACCACTTCCTTCCCGAACGGCCAGAGCGCGAAGCCCGCCAGCTTGAAGGCCTGGATGCCGAACGGGATCCCGATGATCGTGATGCACAGGAGGAGCCCGCTCACCAGGAACCCCAGTGCCAGCCACAGGCCGGCGAACACGAACCAGAGGATGTTGCCGATCGTCTTCATCTGCCCAGTGTGACCCATGGCCTGCCGGTCCGGACGACATTGCCGCAGCGACCGGCGCGACAGTGAGGCCATGGCCCCCCGCGGCACTCCCCCGACGGTCTCGCCGCAGCGGCGGCTCGTGGAGCTGGTCCGTGCGTCGGGACAGGTCACCGACCCTCGCGTCCTGGAGGCGCTCGGGGCCGTCCCCCGGGCCGAGTTCGTGCCGGCCGGGCACCGCGGCGAGGCCTACGACGACGTCGCACTGCCCATCGGCCACGACCAGACGATCTCCCAGCCGCTCGTGGTCGGGATCATGACCCAGGCGCTGGAGCTGCGGCCCCACGACCGGGTGCTCGAGGTGGGCACGGGCTCCGGCTACCAGGCCGCCGTGCTGCGTCGGCTGGTGCCCCACGTCGTGACCGTGGAGCGGATCCCCGCCCTCGCCGAGGAGGCCGCCGACCGGCTGGACCGGCTGGGCGTGGACGGCATCGAGGTCCACCACGGCGACGGCACCCTGGGGTGGCCCTCCGCCGGACCCTACGACGCCGTCGTGGTGACGGCCGGGGGTCCGGAGGTCCCGGCCCCGCTGCTGGCGCAGCTGGCCGACGGCGGGCGCCTGGTGGCACCGGTCGGCCCGCGCCACGCCCAGGAGCTGGTCCGGGTGCGTCGCACCGGCGACCGCACGGAGTGCGAGGACCTGGGGCCCGTGGCGTTCGTCCCGCTCCTCGGCGAGGCCGGCTGGCCCGCCGCGTGAGCTAGCCGAAGTAGTCGGGCGCCCGGCCCGGGCGCCACTTGATGTTGCAGCCCATCGACGGCCGCTGGTCGTCGGCGACCTCGCCGCCCGCCAGCACCGCCTCCACGGCGGCCTTCAGGTCGGCGCCGGTCACGGCCTCGCCGTTGCCCGGCCGCGAGCCGTCGAACTGCCCCCGGTAGACGAGCCGGCGGTCGGCGTCGAACACGTAGAAGTCCGGCGTGCAGGCGGCCCGGTAGGCCTTGGCCGTGGCGTGGTCGTCGGTGTCCACCAGGTACGGGAAGTCCCACCCCCAGCCGCGCGCCGCAGCGGCCATCTTGTCGGGGGCGTCGTCGGGGTAGGCGTCGGTGTCGTTCGACATGACGCCGAACACCGCCACCCCCCGGGCCTGCCAGCGCTGCGTCAGGAGCCCGACCTCACGTCCCAGGTGCTGCACGTACGGGCAGTGGTTGGACAGGAACATGACCACGGTGGCGGGCGCGCCCGCGCCGTCGTCGAGGGAGTGGACCGAGCCCGTCGGGTCCGGCAGTGAGAACCCCGGGGCGACGGTGCCCAGCGGGAGCATCGTGGAGCTGACGGCGACCATGCCGGTCAGTCTGCCGCAGACGGCACGAACCGGGGACGGAACCCGGTGCCCTGGCGCACCCAGGAGCCAGATTTCGGGGGGGCGGCGGGGGGGGTGAGGGCGGGGGTGGGACGGACGGGGGCCGTCAGACCTTCAGGAAGCGGCTCACGGCGATGCCGGAGCCCACGGCGCCGGTGAGGGCGCCGACGAAGAAGATCACCACGATGGACAGCCACAGGTCGCCCGAGGTCCACCGGATCTGGTTGAGCAGCTCGAAGGCCACCTGGTTCACGAAGTTGCGCTTCCAGAGGGCGTCGAAGCCCCACGCCCCGAGCGCGGCCAGCAGCGCGCCGGAGAGGCCGTGCACCAGGCCCTCGACCATGAACGGCAGACGGATGAACCAGTTGGACGCACCCACGAGGCGCATCACCTCGATCTCCCGCCGGCGTGCGAACACGGCGGTGCGGATGGTGTTGAAGATCAGGAGCACCGAGGCGGCGATGAGGATGCCACCCACGATCAGCACCCACGTGTTGAGGGTGCGCAGGGAGCGCTGGACCTGTCGGGCGTACTCCGCCGCGTACTCCACGCGCAGCACGCCGGCCTTGGACTTGAACTGCTGGCCGACCGCGGCGACGACGTCGGCGTCGGTGGACTTGGGGAGCACGCGGAAGCTCTGCGGGAGCTCGTCCGGCTTGATCGTGGAGACCAGGTCGGGCTGGTCGGCGAAGAGCCGCTTGAACTCGGCGAACGTCTTGTCCTTGCCGTAGAAGTC
This sequence comes from uncultured Actinomycetes bacterium, assembly GCA_903930035.1. Taxonomy (GTDB): domain Bacteria; phylum Actinomycetota; class Acidimicrobiia; order Acidimicrobiales; family Microtrichaceae; genus CAJANQ01. The sequence goes on from CAIYXG010000130.1 coordinate 2,782, forward strand.
CACCTTGCGGACCTGCGGGCTCGAGTCCAGGTCCTTCTTGATGGACTGGATCTGGTCGGCCGTGGCCTCGGGCTTCATGTAGATGAACAGCTGCACGTCCGAGCGCAGGCCCAGGAAGCTGTTGTTGATGCCCTTGCCGATCAGGAAGCTGGCGGCGACGAGCGAGAGGGAGACCGCGACGGTCAGGACCGCCGCAATGGTCAGGGTCGCGTTGCGCCGGAGGTTGGACCCGGTCTCCTTGAGGACGTAGTCGAGACGGACGGCCATCAGTGCCTCACTCGTAGACGCCGCGGGCCTGGTCGCGGACGATGCGACTGCGGTCGAGCTCGATGACGCGGCGCCGCATGGTGTCGACGATGCCGCGGTCGTGGGTGGCCATCACCACGGTGGTCCCGGTCCGGTTGATGCGGTCCAGGAGCTTCATGATGCCGACCGAGGTGGCCGGGTCCAGGTTGCCGGTGGGCTCGTCGGCCAGGAGGATCAGGGGGCGGTTCACGAAG